>JALSMF010000187.1 GCA_026987795.1 Bacteroidales bacterium | reverse complement strand
TAACTTATCAGTATATTCCTTTTGTTTTTTTTCGGAATCCAAAGAGTCTTTCATTATTTTTTCAGCAATATCTATTGATAATGAAACAACCTGCTCTTTAATTTGATTTAATGCCGTGAGTTTTTCGCTTTCAATTTGAGCTTTTGCAGAACTAATAATCTTATCTGCTTCTGTTTTTGCTTCATTTTTTGCGTCTGAAATAATTTTTTCCTTTACTTCTCTGGCTTCTCTTAATAATTTCTCTCGTTCGGCTCTGGCTTCTTGCATTATTTTCTCGTTATCTGATTTTAATCTTGCCATTTCATCTTTGGCAAGTTCTGCTGATTTTAATGCGTCTTCTATAGACTTCTCTCTTTCTTTAAGGGATTTTAAAATCGGCTTCCATGCATATTTTTTTAATATATACAGAACTAAAAGAAAGGATACTGTCATCCAAAAAACTAATCCGAAATCAGGAGTTACTAATCCCATTGTATTAATATTTATTTAAATAAAACTTTTAAAAAAGAAAGAGTAAAGATAAGCCAACCGCTTATCTTACCCCTTTAATTTTCGGTTGACTATAAAATAATCAACAAACAAATTACAATTGCAAAAAATGCGACACCTTCAACCAGTGCTGCAGCAACAATCATATTTGAACGAATGTCTCCTACCGCCTCCGGCTGACGAGCTATCGCCTCCATAGCCTTTCCGCCGATTTGACCAATGCCTATACCGGCACCTATTACAGCAACTCCGGCACCTATTCCGGCACCCATTGCAGCATAGTCTGCAACTGCTTGTAGTAATACTAATAATAAATCCATAAATATATCATATTAGAGTTAAAAAATACGTTAATGATGTTCTTCCGTTGCCATGCCAAAATATAAGGCGGACAGAAGCGTAAAAACATAAGCCTGGATAAAGGCAACCAAAAGTTCAAGCATATACAAAAATACCGTAAAAGCAACAGAAAGCACAGAACTGCCGTATCCTGCCGCAGCTCCGTATGCCGCTCCGAAAATAAATATCAAGCTGAAAAAACCCAGAGCAACTATATGTCCGGCTAAAATATTTGCAAAAAGCCGAACCATCAAAACAAACGGTTTTATAAAAATACCCATAAATTCAACCAAAGGCATTAGCGGAACAGGAAACTTCAACCACCAAGGGACACCGGGCGTGTTAAAAATATGCACCCAGTATGCCTTGTTTCCGCTAAACGTGGTAATAACAAAAGTAAAAGCAGCCAAGACCATTGTTACGGCAATATTTCCGGTTAGGTTTGCTCCGCCCGGAAAAATCGGTATTAATCCAAACAAATTATTAAAAAATATAAAGAAAAAAACAGTCAGTAAATACGGTAAGTATTTCATATATTTTTTTTCTCCGATTGATACTTTCGCAACATCATCTCTTATAAAAATAATTAACGGCTCAATGAAAGACTGAAGTCCTTTCGGAGCTTTTCCTTTTCTTTTTTCATATGACTTTGCTGTCGAAATAAATATCCATAAAATAAAGAAAATACTTATAAACAGAGACAATGTGTTTTTTGTTATTGAAATATCATAAGGACGAATCTCTTTTCCGTCTATTGTTTCAACAATTTTTCCTTTTAGCGGATTTTCTTTTCCGGCGGCAATCTTAAACCCTTCATAACTTTCGTGACCGTGATGAAATTTTGAAGACATAAAAACATGAAATCCTGAATGCTTACTGTAAAGAATAACAGGTAAAGGTATTTCTATATGGTGTTCCCCGACTGTCATAATGTGCCATACATAAGCATCCCCGACATGTTCCATAATCATTTCTCCCGGATTAAACGATTCTTCTGCTTCTTCAACTTTTGTTTCATGTTGAGAAAATGCAGACAGATTAAATAAAACGGTAAAAAAACTTAAAAAAATTACAAATCCGATTTTTGATTTATGAAACATAAAAAACTATTTTTTATCTTAAAACTTAACCGTGTGCAAAAGTATAATTTTTTTTTAAAAAAAGATACGAAAATGTCTGATTTTTGACAGATTATCAATGTAGTAAAATTACCGGGCAAAAATATTTAATATTATATTATAAAAACGAATAAATTTGTGAACTTTAACAATATTATGCCGTTTTATTTTTATATATTTTTTCTGAAAAAGCTTACGCTTAAAAAACTGTTTAACGCAGTTAAGGCTTACTCTTCATACCTGCTCTCTGTTTTGTTTAAAAAAACAAACCGTTTTGCATACCCGATAAGTATCTCCGTTGAACCGACAGCTGCGTGTAATCTTAAATGTCCTGAGTGCCCCTCAGGAAATAATACACTGAAAAGAACAAAAGGAGATATGGATTTTGCTCTGTTTAAAAAAATTATTGACGAATTTTCTCCGTATCTCATAAATTTAATATTATATTTTCAAGGCGAACCGTTTTTAAATAAAGAAATTTTTCGCTTTACGGAATATGCCTCCCAAAAAAAGAAAATTTTTACGACAACTTCAACAAACGGACATTTTCTTGATGTCGAGACCTCAAAAAAAATAGTCTTATCCGGTTTAGATAAAATTATTATATCTGTTGACGGCGTAACCCAAAAAACATATGAAAAATATCGTAAAAACGGAAATTTAGACAAGGTAATTGAAGGAATAAAAAACCTTGCTGAACAGAGGTCTGCATTAAAATCAAAAACTCCGTTTATCGTTATGCAGTTTATTGTTTTCAGATTTAATGAACACGAAATAAAAAGCATAAAAAAATTGGCAAAAACGTTGAAAGTTGACAAACTGGAGTTAAAATCAGCACAAATTTATAACTTT
>JALSMF010000186.1 GCA_026987795.1 Bacteroidales bacterium | reverse complement strand
CAATACAGAGTTTAAGTTATCTGTATCTGTAAAATCAAAATTAATAAATATTGTTGTTTTATCATCTTTCCAACCTACATTAATATTTTTTGCTCCTGCATTTTTATAATTTTGTTTTATTTCTTCAAAAGATGCGTCCAGGGTATCCATAGATGACATAAAGTTTCCGGTAGTATCCATTGCCTGCATCATATTTATGAGGTCGCCCATTTTCATTTCAAATTTATAGTTTCCTGACAGGTCTTTATTGAAATGATATTCTTGAGTTATAACACAACTACCTAACAGCAAGGTAGTTATTACAAAGAAACTCAAAAGTGTGTTTTTCATATCTCAAGTTTTAATTTTATCTATTTTACAAAGGTAATCAAAAAATAAAAAAACCGCAGTGTTTTATTCGGCTTTTTTAACGGTAAAGGCGAAAGTTGTTCCGACACCTAAAGTACTTCTGACGTTAATTGTCTGATTATGGGCTTCAATAATGTGTTTTACGATTGCAAGCCCTAATCCGCTGCCTCCTTTTTCTCTCGACCGAGCCTTATCCGTCCTGTAAAATCTTTCAAAAATACGAGGCAGGTCTTCTTGTGATATTCCGGGTCCCTCATCGGTTATTTCAACCAGATAATTTTTGTCCATATCAAAAAAACTGATTTTAATTTTTCCGCCGGGATAACTGTATTTTACGGCATTATCAATAAGATTTATCAAAACTTGTTTTATTCTGTCTTCGTCTCCGAGGGCGAAAAGGGAGGTTGTGTATTTCTCTCTGAAAAAAACTGTGATATTTTTCTTTGCCGCTTTATCTAAAAATAAATCTATAACATCTTTTACTAACTCTAAAATATCAAATTTCTTAAAATTCGGTTTCAAATCTGAAACTTCAAGTTCCGAAATGGTATCTAAATCTTTTATAATAGTTATAATTCGCTCTGTGTTCTTCTCTGTTCTTTTCAGGTATTTCATTAACAGTTCCGGATTGTCGGCTGCTCCGTTAAGCAAGGAATATATGTATCCTTGTATGTTAAAAATCGGATTTTTAAGTTCATGAGAAATATCTCCTATATATTCTCTTCTGAAAGTTTCTCTGTCTTTTAATATTGAAATTTCTTGTTTATGCTCTTTGCTCCAGACCTCTACTTCTTCTTTAACCTCTTTTATTATATCACTGTTCAGGTTTATTTCCGGTTTCTCATCTTTTTGCAACTTTAAATTTCTTATTGTTTTATATATAAGTCTTATTTTTTCATATATAAATTTTTGCAAAATAAATTTAAACAGCAAATACGAAAAAACAAAAACCGAAAAAAGTATAATTAACAATGCAGACCAATGAAATTTTACGTCATCATACAAAAACCATATTAAAATATACAATACGGTAATAAAAATGCTAAGCAGCACTGATATAAAAAACGATAATTTTCTCGGGTCCGAAGTATCTATTATGTTTCTTTTCAAGTTACTGTTTTTTCAAGTTTCAAGTTTATAACCTATCCCTTTCATCGTTTTTATATTATCTATACCTGTTTTTTCCCTTATTTTTCTGATATGTACATCTATCGTTCTGGATCCTACAATTATGTCATCTCCCCATATTTGTTCAAATATTTCATCTCGGGTAAATACATGGTCAGGACGAGAAAATAAAAGTCTTAATATTTCAAACTGTTTTTTAGGCAAAATAATTTTCTCATTTCCTCTGAATAAAATATACTCGTTCTTATCCAATTTATATTCTCCGAATGTAATTATTTTATCGGAATCATCTTCACTTGCCTTGTATCTTTTCAAAAGGGCTTTTATTTTTGACAAAAGAATTTCAGGATTTACCGGCTTCGTAATATAATCGTCCCCGCCTGCCTCAAATCCTGCTATTTGCGAATAATCCTCCCCTCTTGCAGACAAAAAAATTATAATTGTTTTCTGTTGTTTGTGCAATTTCCGTATTTCGAGACATGTTTCATAACCGTCCATTTTAGGCATCATTACATCTAATATAATAAGATGCGGATTTTTTTGTTTAACTTTTTCAATACCCTCAATACCGTTTTTCGCTGTATAAACTTTATAGCCCGCATTGGAGATATTAAATTTTAAAATTTCGCGGACATCTTTTTCATCATCAATTATTAAAATTTTTGTTTTTGATGTTTCCATATATTACATTTTTTTCAATACAAAATTAAAATAAATAATCAATTGAAACATCTCTCGGAAAGGACTTAACAATTGCTTAATATTAAACTTACAATTACTTAATTTTTTATTAAACATTTATTAACCGCATAAACACTTCCCTAAATTACTTTTGCAACAAATATTCACCCGAAAAATTATTTAATCAATTAAACTTAAAAAAATGAAAAACAAATTTTCAAAAGTTATTTTATTAGTAATTATTGCAACAGTTACTGTTTTTACATCCTGTAAAAAAGACGACCCTGTTGATGAGAACCCGAATGCAACTACTTATGTTGATGACGGAAACGGAAATATTACGGTAACCGACAAAGGAGAGGGAACCGGAAACTACACATTTACCGCTGACAAGACATGGATTCTTAACGGATTAGTATTCGTTAATGACGGACAAACTTTAACAATTGAACCCGGAACTTTAATTAAAGGCAAACCGGGAACCGGGGAAAACGCAAGTGCCCTAATAATTGCAAGGGGCGGAAAAATTAATGCTGCCGGAACCGCAGACAAGCCGATTATTTTTACGGCTGAAGCCGATAACAGAGAAGGTACCGGAGTTAGTCAGGACGCAGGAGGTCTTTGGGGCGGGGTTATAATTCTCGGAAAAG
>JALSMF010000185.1 GCA_026987795.1 Bacteroidales bacterium | reverse complement strand
ACAAACCTATTGCATCAGACCTTATCCCGAAGGGTAAAGCCGATGTCGTTTTATCCGTTGAACCGTTAGAATCATTAAGGTTTATATCTTATCTTAAGCCCGACGGCTGGATAATAACCAATTCTAAACCGTTTAAAAATATTCCCGAATATCCTGACATTGAGAAAATTTATGAGGAAATACGAAAAATCAAAAATCACATAATAATTGATGCTGATGCCATTGCAAAAGATTTGAAATCAATACGGTCTTCAAATATAGTTATGCTCGGAGCTGCAACTCCTTTTATTGAAGTTAACTTTGAAAGCCTTAAAAAAGCATTACAAACAATTTTCGGAGAGAAAGGACAAGATATTGTCGATAAAAATATTGCGGCATTAGAAAAAGGTCGGGAATTTGCCTTAACGGAAATCAAAAAACGATGACAAGAAAACAAATGCAAAAAATATTAAGGCGGGTATCTTGGTATCCGCCTTATTTAGGTGCAGGCATAAAAATAAAAAGTTACGACAAAGACTTTACGAGATTTACTGTTGAAATGAAATTGCGTTGGTATAATAAAAACATTTACGGCACGCATTTCGGAGGTTCTCTATATGCTATGAGTGACCCTTTTTTTGTATTCATTATTTTGAATTATCTCGGAAAGGAATATGTTGTTTGGGATAAATCGGCAAAAATTGATTTTTTAAAACCGGGCAAAGGAACCGTAACAAGTATTTTTGAAATAAGTAAAGAAAAACTCAAAAGTATTAAGAACGAAATTGACGAAATCGGGAAAGGAACTTTTTTCTTTAAAAGTGAAATAAAAAATGAAAAAGATGAAGTGATTGCCGTAACAGAAAAAGAAATATACGTAAGAAAAAAATAAAAAAGGCTGCCTTATTTCAGACAACCTTAATCATTAATCACAGTAAAACCACATATTTATTTTTTAGAAAGAAATTCTGCAATTCCTTCATGCGTAGGAGTCAAGGCTTCTTCGCCTTCGTGCCAGTCTGCAGGGCAAACTTCTCCGTGTTTTTCAAAATACTGTAAGGCATCAATCATTCTTAAAGTTTCGGTAATACTTCTGCCCAGAGGCATATTATTTACGACTTGGTGCTGAACAACTCCGTTTTTGTCAATTAAGAATAAACCTCTGTAAGCCATCGGTGTTCCTTCAAATATAAAATTTCCTTCTTCATTCCAGTCGTATTCGCCTGCAAGAACGTCATAATCCATAGAAATAGTTTTGCCTTGGTCTGCAACCAAAGGATATTTTACTCCTTTAATTCCGCCGTCATTTAATTCTGTTTGCAGCCATTTCCAATGCGAAAATTGCGAATCGGTCGAAACACCGATAACCTGAACATCTCTTTTATCAAACTCTTCAATTTTATCCTGAAAAGCTAAAATCTCTGTCGGACATACAAACGTAAAATCCGCCGGGTAAAAAAACAATACTACGTATTTTTTACCTATATAATCTTCTAATTTAAATGCATCAATCATCTCTCCGCCGTTGGTTACGGCAGGGGCTGTAAATAAAGGTGCTTTTTTTCCTGTTAATACTCCCATTTTTTATAATTTTTAATGTTAATAACTCTATTTAATATTTTCAGATGCAAAGATACAATATTTTTCTTATTTAGAAAAATTATAAATAAGAAAAATATTATTTTTTTAAAGGTAAGACATTTTTTACATTTGAGCCGCATTTTTTTCTTATGAAGAACAAAACGGTAATATTTTCTGCTGCATATTTCCCTCCTGTTAATTATATTGCCGAAATATTAAACTCGGACAAGATAATAATTGAGCAATATGAAAATTATCAAAAACAATCATATCGAAATCGTTGTGAGATATTATCACCTAACGGCAAACAAACGTTAAGTGTCCCCGTAATAAAAAAATCCGGAAAAAAACAATTGATAAAAGACGTAAAAATTGATTATAAAACCGAATGGCAGTCATTACATTTAAAAAGCCTGAAAACAGCATATTTCTCTTCTCCCTTTTTTGAATTTTATATTGATGTTTTTTTGCCTTTTTTTGAAAAAAAATATACTTTTTTGTTTGATTTAAACATTGAGATATTACAAACTTTATTAAACGAGCTTGAGATTAAAAAAGAAATAACTTTTTCGGAAAAATACGAATTTTCATACCCTTTTAATGATTTCAGAAACAGCATTCATCCTAAAATTAAGTTAAATACCGAATATTTTAAACCTGAAATCTATACACAGGTCTTCTTTGACAGGTTCGATTTTATTCCTAACCTTTCCGTTTTGGATTTACTTTTTAACGAAGGACCGGCTGCCGAAAGTTTCTTAATTAGGTAATACCTGCCTCTTACACTCATCATTCTCTTATTATAGAAAATTCTACCCGTCTGTTTAATTTTCGGTTTTCTTCGCTGGTATTAGGTGCTACAGGTTCTGCATCCAATCCTGCATCGGTTGTAATCCTGTCTTCCGGAACTCCTTTCTGCAAAAGATAATATTTTACAGACTCGGCACGATCGACAGAAAAACGTAAATTCACCTCTTTTGACCCTAAATCGCAGGTATATCCGGTAATTAAAACTCTGATATTTTTATTTCTTTTAATAAGGTCTGCTACTGAATCTAAATAGTTTCTTGATTCGGGTGTAAGCATTGCAGAGTTAATCTGAAAGTGAACTCCCTTTTGCAGAATTTTCAATTCCTCATCGCTGAGATGCCTGAGAGCATGTTGCCTGGCAGAATCTCTTTTTGCCTGTTCTATTGAGTCTAAACGTGCTTTATTTATTGAATCTAATCTTGCTTTTTCTAAAGAGTCG
>JALSMF010000184.1 GCA_026987795.1 Bacteroidales bacterium | reverse complement strand
TGTTTGTCAGTAAAATGTTCATAAGCAGTGCTTATTTTATTAAAATCTCTCATAAATCATACCTGCATATGGGCTTGCAGGCAGGTTACGTAAATAAAAGAATAGATTATTCAGGCATTACGTTTCCCGACCAGTTTGATATGTCAATAGGTTACTTCAATCCGGATATATCAACCGAAGAAATTATGAAAAATGCATCATTATCATATTTAGATTTAAACTGGGGATTAATTTGGAGCTATAAAACTCCGGAATTTACTTCCGAAATAGGAATGTCAATGTTTCACTATAACAAACCGAAGGAATCTTTCTCATCAATTGATTATCGGTTAAACCCGAGATATGTTTTCCATATGTTTACGGAAAAAGCATTTCTGAATAACTATTTTATCAAACCCAAATTAATTTACGTTAACCAAAACAAGGCATCCGAACTGTTAATAGGTTTTGATACAGGACTTCTGTTTTTCGACAGTAAAATTTCAAAAAATATATACATAGGAGCTTTTTTCAGAGGAGGTCTAAACAGAAACCCCGATGCATTTATTGTAAAAACCGGCTTTAACTATAAAAATTTTGATTTTGCAATCAGTTATGATATAGAAATTCCCGGATATGAATTTTACTCATATACTAAAAATGCTTTTGAATTATCAATAAGTTATAAAAGACCGGAAACAAATATTAAAAATAAAACAATACCGTGTACTGTTTTCTAAAACCTGAAAATTATGAAAAAACTAATTATACTCACTGTTATTTTTCTGTCTGCAGAAATTTGTTTTTCGCAAGGAGACAGCCTTAACGAACTTAAAGATTGGCAGTTAAAAGGTTATGCTCAAAGTGCGGAACTGTATAGTGACCAAATTACCGCGATAAAGTATTACTCTGAATATTACAAGCGAAACAAAAATGATTATGATATTGCATATAAACTCGCCGATCTGTATTTTAAAATTAAAGATTATCAAAAAGCAAAACCTCTTTATTACATTACTTATAAAAAAAACAAATATAAATACCCTAAATCAATTTTTAAATACGGGCAAACCCTGAAGGCAGAAGAAAATTTCGACAGTGCTGCCGTATGTTTTCAAATATACCGAGACGAAATTATATACAAACTGAAAAAGACAGAACAAAATAAAGAGTTATTTTTAGTTGAAAAAGAACTTAAAGGATGCGAAAATGCTGTTTTCTCTTCAAAATCCGATACCGAAAAAATCACTGTAAAAAAACTAAATCAATCCGTCAATACTTCATACAAAGAGTCATCTCCTATAATTTGGAATGACACTACATTGATATACACTTCATATATGATAGACTCTGTTCCTGTAATAAACATAAATACGCGGAATTTACCGAATGAAAAATATTATTCCGCAAAATTAACTGAAAACTATTGGCAAGGAGGTTTTTCTGCTCCGAAACCTTTCGTCAATCTCAAAAATTTAAGTATGTCGGGAGGCTCATTCTCCGATGACCGAAAACGTTTTTATTTTGCGGCAGGCAGTAAAGATATATACGGCAGGGTATACAGTTCTCTTTATGTAAGTACATTTAAAAACGGGAAATGGTCAAAGCCCAAAAAACTGAACGGAAAAATTAATTCTAAAAAATACATATCAACACAACCTGCAGTAGGAAAATGTTACAATCCTGATTTCGATGTCATATACTTCGTATCTGACAGACCCGGAGGATACGGCGGAACAGATATTTGGTATACGGTTTATGATAAAATAACAAAAAAATATAAAGACCCCGTTAATGCCGGAAGCTATATTAATACACCCGGAAATGAAATTACTCCGAATGTTAATAACGAAACTAAAACTCTTTATTTCAGCTCCGACGGACATTCCGGATACGGAGGCTATGACATTTATAAAACCTTTGGCGAACTTGTTAACTGGATTCCGCCGCAGAATATGGGTAAGCCCGTAAACTCTTCTTTTGATGACATATGGTTTACTCAGTCGAAAAATAATGATGCAGGTTTTATTGTTTCAAACAGATACCGTAACACTAACACGCAAACGGAACATTGCTGTTATGATATTTTTAAATACGGTGTTGTAAACAAAAAAATAATTGAAATCTCAGATACCGTCTTCGAAACCGATGAACAAATCTATCACGAACTGTCTGAAAACAAAAAGAAAAAAACAAAACAAATATCTGCCAACACAATAGTTAAATTGCACATTAAAAACAACGATAATGGTGAATATATTTGTCTGGCTGCCGATACAACCGATAATAACGGCAGATTTCATTTCAAAATTGATAAAAATCAAGACTATAAGCTGACAATAGAGAAAGAAAATTTCACGCCTACGTCCCTTATTTTAAATTCAGATAACTTAATTCACAACAAATCCGATTTTAAATCATTGACAATTATCCCCTTACAAAAAAAACCCGTTACTTTGAATAATATATATTTTGAATTCAATAAGTGGGATTTATCAGAAAGCTCAAAATTGTATTTAGATACTTTTTTATACAAAATTATGACCGAAAATAAAGATATAGTAATAGAAATAAGTGCACATACCGACGGCATAGGAGATTCTGTATACAACTTAGTGCTGTCAAAAAAACGTGCCGAAAGTGTAGTAAAATACCTGACACAAAAAGGAATAAGCAAAAACAGGCTCATTGCAAAAGGTTACGGAGAAGAAAAGCCTCTTGTATCCGAAATTACGGAAAACGGTGAAGATAATCCGGAAGCACGAGCAAAAAACAGAAGGATAGAATTCAGAGTTGTCGGTCTCGTAATAAACCGATAAATATTAACATTAATAAAAAATATTATGAAAACAATACTGATAG
>JALSMF010000183.1 GCA_026987795.1 Bacteroidales bacterium | reverse complement strand
TCGGTTACGATGTAATCTGCAATTTTTTGAAAAACTTTATGCGGACTTTCTTTAAACTCTTCATAAAACAAAATTAAAGGCTTATTAGCAAAATGTGTTTCCAGAAATTTTAACTTCGGAACAAAGAAAGCGTCTTCAATTTTCCAGACACCTTTATCTTTTTCAATGTCTATAAATTTTTTAAAAGAGCGAGAACCTCCGTTTTTTACGTATCTGCGATATTGAGAAGCAATCCATTTTTCATTTGACCGCAATACTATAATGATTTTAGCATCAGGATATTTTTCCGCAATTTTTAAAGTTTCATCAAAAAACTGTCTGTCAAATTCGCGAGAGAATAATAATTTCTCTTCTTTTGCCGATGATATAATTTCATTGTATTTATAAAATTCGGAAGTATGTATGTATTTTATGTCTTTTAATTTGTGAAAAAATTTATTTTGCAGATAGGTTGAACCTGTTTTTGCCAAACCTACATGAAAATATAATTCTTTGAGATTTTTTGTCGATTGATTTTTTTCTTTCACTTTTTAAAACAAAATATTATTCACACCATTTTTTAACATCATCGGCAGAAGGATTTTTCAATCCTAATTTTCCTTTTTTATTTAAACCGCACAGGTCGTTAAAAAGTTTGCCGGGTTTTGCGTTTTTAAGACTCTCAACTGTTTTAAAACCGAGTTTTTGTATTAGTGTTACCCATTCTTCGGGGATTCCTTTTTCTGTGTATTTGTCTGCCGAATCAATTTGTATTTTTTTCTCCGGACGCATTTGCGGAAAGAATAAAACATCCTGAATTGAGTCTGAATTTGTCATAATCATCGTCAGCCTGTCAATACCGATACCAAGCCCTGATGTGGGCGGCATACCGTAATCAATTGCTTTAAGAAAGTCTTCGTCGAGCATCATTGCTTCGTCATCTCCTCTTTGAGCAAGTAAAAGTTGTTCTTCAAAGCGTTCTCTTTGGTCAATAGGGTCGTTAAGTTCGGAATAAGCGTTACAAATTTCTTTTCCGTTGCATATTGCTTCAAATCGCTCTACCAAGCCGTCTTTGCTTCTGTGTTTTTTTGCCAAAGGAGACATTTCAACGGGATAATCGGTAATAAAAGTCGGCTGAATTAATTGAGCTTCGCATTTCTCTCCGAATATTTCATCAATTAATTTTCCTTTACCCATTGATTTATCTGTTTCTATACCGAGCTTTTCGGCAGTTTCTCTCAACTCCTCTTCTTCCATTTCGGAAATATCAATACCCGTAAAATGTTCTATTGCTTCAAACATCGTGTATCTTTTCCACGGTCGTTTAAAGTCAATAGTATTTTTTCCTACCTGCACTTTTGTTGTTCCGTGAATATCAAGAGCAATTTTTTCCACCATTTCTTCGACGGTATCCATCATCCAAAAATAGTCTTTGTACGCAACATAGAGTTCCATTTGTGTGAATTCCGGATTATGAAACCTGTCCATTCCTTCATTTCTAAAATCCTTTGAAAATTCATATACTCCGTCAAAACCTCCGACAATTAATCTTTTAAGATACAGTTCATTGGCAATCCTGAGGTATAATGTTTGATTTAGTGCATTATGATGAGTTTTAAAAGGACGTGCCGCAGCACCTCCGTAAATAGGCTGCAATATAGGTGTTTCTACTTCTAAATATCCTTTAGTGTTAAGATATTCACGCATAGAATTAGTCAGCTTGGTTCTGTTTATAAATGTTTCTTTTACGTGAGGATTAACTATTAAATCAAGATATCGCATACGGTAACGTTGCTCCGGATCAGAAAAAGCATCGTAAATTTTTCCGTCTTTTTCTTTAACCACGGGTAAAGGTCTTACCGATTTTGTTAAGACCGTAAGTTCTTTGGCTTTTACGGTTATTTCACCTGTTTTTGTAATAAATACGTTACCTTTTACTCCTATTATATCACCTAAATCGAGCAACTTTTTAAAAACGGTATTATAGAGGGTCTTATCTTCTCCCGGACAAATGTCATCTCTGCTTATATAAACCTGAATTTTTCCTTTTGAATCCTGCAGTTCTGCAAAAGCAGCCTTCCCCATTATTCTTCGCGTCATTATTCTCCCGGCTATGCTTATATTCTGAAAATTCTTTTTTTCATCATCATAATTTTCTTTAATATCCTTACTGTATGCCGTAACATCATATTTCTTCGCAGGATAAGGATTTATCCCGAGTTTTTTTATTTCTTCAAGAGATTTTCTTCTTAACTGTTCTTGTTCACTTAATTCGGTATAACTCATAATTTTTAAATCTTAAAATAATAACCTGCAAATATAAGAATTGTATTTTCATTCTTTGTACTATTTTCTCATTTAAATTATTTTCCGAACAAAAATTGCAGTTCCGCAAACCGAAAAATTTATACCAACGCTAAAAAATTACATAAAGATATGATAATACTTAATTGTTTATTTAGACATGCATATAACGCCTGTAACAATACCGTTTTTGATTAATATTGTGCAAAGCAAACAGAAAAGTGTATTGATGCAATAAAAAAACAAAAAACGGACAGGTTAATTAAACTATCCCAGAAAGGTTTTAAGATGTTTGCTCCTTGAAGATTTTCTCAGTTTTCGCAAAGCTCTTTCTTTAAGTTGTCTTACACGTTCTCTGGTAAGACCAAGCTTATCTCCTATTTCTCTTAATGAAAGTTCTTCGCAGTTAACTCCGAAAAAATGTTTTATGATAATTGCTTCTCGCTCAGGTAATGTTGACAATGCCCGCTCAATTTCTTTAAGCAGGGATTCTTTCATCAAAAGGTTATCCGAAGGGTCTATTCCTTCGTTTTCCATTATGTCAACCAGGCTGTTACTGTCAGAAT
>JALSMF010000182.1 GCA_026987795.1 Bacteroidales bacterium | reverse complement strand
CGTTTTGAACCTCTAAAGTATCTTCAAAATTCGGTACAATACCGCCGGCAATCAACCTGCCGGGTATTTTCAGGTTATATTTGTTCAGGTAAAGCAAGCTGTCGTGTTCAAAAGGATAATTTTTAAAATAAAAGTTTTCTCTTTTATAAACATTACCTTGCTTGTTGTATTTATCGTAATAGACATATGAAGTATCCTTACAGATAAAAAGCGGAAACTTAGGGATGTTTTTTGCTCCGGATTTATTTGTTTTGACATCTATTCTTATTTTTCCCGATATATTTTCAATAACAGAATTTAAAAAAACAGGGCGGTCTTTTTCAGAGGTTTCTTCAAAATATTTTTTCCAAACTCTGTAAATGAGAGAATCTCCTTTATTTACGGTAATGTCATAGTTTTCGTAATTAAAATAGAAATCTTTTCCGAAAAAATCAGCCAGTCCTACTCTTAAGCGTCCGGCAAAATACATATCTCTGTTTTTTCCTATAACAAAACTTTGTGCGGAAGGAACAAAACCTACTTTTTTTCGCTTGTTAAGAATCACCTGATCTACACCGAAAACTGTGAGGTTTTTTGTATTAGTATTAAAAACCGCATTTATTCGAGAGAAAAGTTCTGCGTTTTGTTTTCTTTCTTTTCCTTTTGAAATGATATTTATAACATCGTAATCTTTTTTGTCAAAAAAGAAATCAATATAGTCATAAAGTTTTTGCCTTACGGTAACGTATCTTGTGTCGGGGTTATAATCTAAGAAACCTTCATACCATAATCCCATAAGGCGGTGTACTACTCCTGCGGCACTTTGTTTAACGAAAGCGGCATAATCTTCGGCATAAAAGCTTCGCGAATTTATTTTACGTGTGTATTTTTTTATTTGAAACAGAGGATTGTTGAGTTCGTACATCTTATGTTTTGAAAAATCTTCTTTTGTAAAGTAATCTACTGATTTTATGCTTGCGTTATTACCGCTTTTTGAGTAAAAACGAATCAGTGTATCTTTTATGTTCCAAGTAATATTATCGGTTTTAATATATACTTTTTGATATGAGTTATAAAATGGAAGGTTTCCCGTGCCTTTTGAGTTTCTGCTGAATGAAAACTCATTACTTTTTATGATTATTGATACATCGGGGTGTGTAACGGAATCGTTGTCTGCAATATACAAAGTTATTGCTGCTTTATTTGATTTTAAAATACTGTCTGTTGAAGAAAACTCTTTTGCTTTCGCTTTTAAAAACACTTTTCCGTTTCTGACATATTCCGCTTTTGCTTTTATGCTGTCGGAACCGATAAATTTCAGGGAAGGGCCTTTCATCTCTATTCCGCTCCTGAAACGAATGTTTTCTTGTTTGCTTTTTACGTTAAAATCAAATTTGTAAGATTTAAAAAGAGGGTAAAACCCTTGGTCCTTAGCTCGTTTTGAGGCTTTATTACTCAATTTTCCCGGAACCGGGTAGTCTAAAATTTCTTTATTTATAAAATTTACCGAGTCTGCCGATAAAATTGTATTTTTAAAGTCAATTTCGTATCTGCTTAAATCGGCTTTAATTTTTGAGGGTGAATAATTAAAATATTCCCAAGTTACATAGCCTTTATTTCCTTTCCATTTAGATTTCATAAAGATATAGCTGCCGTCGGTATTTATTATTTTCATTGTGTCGCCGTCATTACTTACGGCTGCAATAACAGATTTCTTGAAATCAATTGAAAATTGTTTTTTTGCATTATCATAATTAAAATTGTAGGAACCGCTTAAAAGTTTCCAGACGGAAGATTTTGATTTATATAGATATTTTTCCGAAATGAAATAATAGACACCGTCAATATAATGTTTTATCTGTGAGGAAGTTGTACTTGGTGTATGTATTATTTTATCAAGATATTGCAGCCAAGGATTGAAATCTGACTGATTTGTGTTTCTTAAAAGAGTTATTAGTTTTATAAAATTAAGTATTGTAATTTCTTTGCTGAAATGCTTGTCAATCTGATAATTAAGGGAATTAACGATAATACTGCGTTCACTTTTTTTAAATTTGGAAATCCACATATTTTCTAACACCGAAATGACAGAATCTTTTTTTGCAATAAGAGCGTCTTCTCTTGATTTTTCGGGGGTTATATTGTATAATTTTCGAAGCTCCGACCCGATACTGTCGGTTGTAAATACTTTAACCGATTGTGAAAATCCGCGAAAAGAAAAAAGTATAAAAAGACAAAAAAATAACAATAAATTTTGTTTCATTTCGGATATGTTTTTGTATTAAATTTTATGCTGTAGGGCAAAAGGCATTAGCAAAAATAATTAAAATAAATGCTTGTAAGAATTTAAATTAATAATTTATATGATATTTATTGAAAATTCAATAAAAAATGTGAAATTTGCAGATATATGAACGGCACGAAACGTATACTAAATACTCTTTTCAAGATATTGATTATAAGTTTGGTAACTTATGCCGCAATGGCAGTTATAACTCATTTCTCATTGCATTATCGTTTTCCCGGTTATAAACTGTCTCAAAGTTTAATGTCTGTTTATGATTTTAATACCGATATATTCAAATTTTATGCAGGGTTTATGATAATTAATGCAATTTGGATAGTTGCCGCCGTTATTGTTTATAATATTTACAAAATAATACGAAAAAGAATATGAAATTTTTTCCGGAAAGTTTATTTATAAGTTTTATAATTATAATATCATCATACACAGGATTCGGACAGGACTTGAAGCCTTGGGAGTTTCCGCGAGGAGATATGAGAATAATGTTTTATAATGCCGAAAATCTGTTTGACACATTTGATGATACTTTGAAAAATGACGAATCATTTTTGCCGGACAGGGAGCATTA
>JALSMF010000181.1 GCA_026987795.1 Bacteroidales bacterium | reverse complement strand
CACAAAAGAAATCAGAAAATTAATAAATTACAGGCTGGCTTCAGGTGATATTAAAAAGAAAGCTGTGATGTATGATAAATCAGATAATAAAGGACATAAGAAGACAAATAACTAATTGAATATCAAGGAATTATGTTTTTAAAAAACTGTGCCGCACTTATTAAGTGCGGCACAGTTTTAATTATATTATATGCAGTTTGTTGTTTTATATATGTTTTTCTGCATTATAAGATGACCTTACCAAAGGGGAACTCTCAACATATAAAAAACCTTTGTTTAAAGCAATTTGTTTCCATTCGTTAAAAACATCCGGATGCACATATTCAGCAACTGCAATATGATTAGGGGTAGGCTGAAGGTACTGACCTATTGTAAGTATCTTACAACCTGCCGTTCTCAAATCATCCATAAGCATAACAACTTCGTCAAAAGTTTCTCCTAATCCGACCATAATACCGGATTTTGAGTTTATTCCCTTGTCAGACAGGTATTTTATTACCTTTAAACTTGTTTCGTATTTTGCCTTACTTCGTATTTGAGGTGTCAGTCGCTTTACGGTTTCTAAATTATGTGAAATTACATCCGGAGCGGCATCAATAATTTTTTGTAACAGTTCTTCATTTCCGTCAAAATCAGGAATTAAAGTTTCAATTGTTGTATGCGGATTTAGTTCTTTAATGCGGATAACTGTCTCAGCCCATATTTCGGCTCCTTTATCCGGCAGATCGTCTCTGTCAACCGAAGTCAAAACACAATGTTTAAGTTTTAATGTTTTTACCGAGCGAGCTGCCTTTACCGGTTCGTTAATATCAACATCAAGCGGTTTTCCTGTTTTAACTGCACAAAATTTACAGGCACGGGTACAAATATCACCCAGAATCATAATCGTTGCTGTTCCTTTATCCCAACATTCTCCTAAATTAGGGCACTTTCCGCTTGTGCATATTGTATTTAAACCGTATTTTTTTATTGTTTTTCGGACATCAGCATATCTTCCGCTTTGAGGCAGATTTATTTTCAGCCAATCAGGTTTTCTTCTGCTCGCTTGCATATTGTAATTTTTAAAATGCAAATAAAAACGTTTTTTATAAGATACAGAAAATAACAAATGATTTTAATACGATTTATTTAAGTATTTTATCTTTGCAAAAAAACATTTATGATTATCGGCATAGGCGGATGCAGTAATTCAGGAAAATCACGATTGGCAGAAAGGCTTGATAATTTTTTTAATGTCAGGAAAGTAAAAGTTTTATGTCAGGACGATTTTGTAAAAAAACAAGATGTTCTTACAACCCTTAAAGGTCATATCGACTGGGAAGTTCCTTCAACAATTAAATTTGAAGAATATTTGAATGCCGTTAAAAAAGCATCTGTCGAAAATGATTTGGTTATCTGTGAAGGTCTGTTTGCTTTTTGGTTTGGCGAACTTAATTTGCTGTATAACAAGAAGATATTTTTAGAAATAGACAAGGCGACTTTTATTAAACGGAAAAAAAGAGATTTACGTTGGGGAAAAGAGCCCGATTGGTATATAGAACATATTTGGCAAAATTATTTGAAATACGGACAATATAAGCAGTCTGATAAAGCAAATACCCTTTTTTTAGATGCAAGTAAAGAAATAAATATTAACAATATACTGAATTTTCTTGACTTGTAATATTTCGTATACTTGGATACTGTGCAGCATTTTTAAATTTTAGGATAAAAACTGCTGAGCAGTGTTAAATTTTATATCTTGCAAGAAAAATATTTAGTATTTTTAAAAAAAAAAAAAATTAAATCTGTGTAAAAATGAAGAAAATTCTGAAAATATCTTTTATTGTTATCGTAACTGTTATTGCCTTAATCCTAATATTGCCTTTTGCCTTTAAAGGAAAAATTACGGAGGCAGTAAAACAGGAAGCCGACAAAAATCTTAATGCAAAGTTAGATTTTGCAGGAATAAGTCTGTCTCTTATAAAAGACTTTCCTGATATAACTGCAGAAATTGAAAAACTCACAATTGTCGGTATTGATACTTTTAAAAATGATACCTTAATAAATTTTAATAAATTAACTGCAACGCTTGATTTAATGAGTGTTATTTCCGGAAATGAGATTAAAATAAAGCAAATTACTTTTGACAAACCTCGAATAAATGTAAAGGTTCTTAAGAACGGTTTTGCAAATTATGATATTGCGAAAGAGGATACAAGTTCTGTGTCGGAAAGTGATACAGATTCAGAAACTTCAAATTTTGTCATTAAACTCAAAAAGTTAGAAATAAAAAACGGAAATATTATTTATGACGATAAGGAAACTGACGTATTTGCACAACTCACTAATACAAATTTTATCCTTTCGGGAGATATGACCGAAGATTTTACAAACCTGAACATAAATATGATGGCTGATGCAATGACGGTAGAATCTGAAGGCATAAAATATCTCAATAAAGTAAAAACAACTTTTGATTCAGAATTAAGTGCAGATTTAAAAAATTCCGTTTATACTTTCAAAGAAAACAATCTTAAACTTAATGAAATAGATTTGGGTTTTGACGGATTTGTAGCAATGCCCGATAATGATATTAAAATTGATTTAACTTTTAAAACAAAAGACACAAAATTCAAAGACGCACTGTCAATGGTTCCTGCTGTTTACAAAACAGATTTTGAAGGTATTGAAACATCCGGAGAATTTAAACTTGACGGTTACGTAAAAGGCATATATAATGACCGAAATATGCCTGCATACGGTATTAACTTGTTTATTAAGAACGCTTATTTCAAATATCCCGACTTGCCGGAATTAGTTAAGAATATTTATGTAGACTTAAAAGTTGACGCAGAAGAAGGCTCCGGTGATA
>JALSMF010000180.1 GCA_026987795.1 Bacteroidales bacterium | reverse complement strand
TTCCTCGAAGAAAGTATTTTTTTTATCATTAACTTTACGGCTGTTACAAGTTGAAAAAATATTAGCTGCAGATATTAAAACAATGTATACGTATAATTTGTTCATCTGTTTTTGAAGTATAAAATGAAAGAATTTTTTACAATAATATATTTAATTTTTTTGGTGTTTTCTGCCTGCAATAATAAGGAATCAGGCACGAAAATAATACAAAACCGCAAATATCTTATTAACAAAGATTCTGCAAACGGAATTATTTCAAAAAAAGTAACAAAAAAAAACTTGCTTGACACATCAGCTGCAGGTTTTAATGATTCTGATTTAGTTGATATTTCATTGTTTTCCGATAAGTTTATTATAAAAATGCGTTATGCCGAAAAAAACAATTTTTTAGACACGATTTTATATCCTTGTGCAAAATGTTTACTGCGATACGAAGTTTTAAAAGACTTATTGAAAGCTGAAGAAGAATTTGAAAAAGACGGATACCGAATCTTAATATATGACTGTTATAGACCCTTAAGAGTCCAAAAGCTTATGTGGAAAAAGATTCCCGTAATCGGTTTAGTAGCGAATCCGAAAACAGGCTCAAGGCATAACAGAGGCAGTGCTGTTGATTTAAGTTTAACAGATTTATACGGAAATGAACTTGATTTCGGAACTCCTCATGATGACTTCAGTAAAAAAGCACGAACATTTTATTCTGACTTGCCTGATACGGTTAAAGTTAACAGAATATATTTGCGGAAAATAATGGAAAAGCATAATTTTAAAGGAATAAATTCAGAATGGTGGCATTTTTCTCATAATTGCGGGACAAAATATAAAATCAGTGATAAAAATTTTGACTGCAATTAGATAAAGTTAAGTTTTTTTTATTCTTTTGAATTGTAAATATAATTACACAATAAATATCTCTGTAAAAACTTAATAAGATGCCGGAAGAAATTGACGATAAACTGAAATCAAGAAATATAAAACCTACTGCAATGCGACAATTGGTTTTAGAAATTCTGACAGAACAAAAAACTGCAATAAGTTTACCCGAACTGGAAGAGAAATTTTCATTTGCAGATAAATCAACACTATACAGAACATTAAAGACTTTTCAGGATAATAAGTTAATACACAGTATTGATGACGGTTCGGGAGCTATACGCTACGCTGTTTGTCATGACACTTGCCAATGTAACCCGGAAGATCTGCACCTCCATTTCTTCTGTAACTCCTGTAACCAAACTTTTTGCCTCACGGAAATACCGGTTCCGAGCATAGACCTGCCTCCGAACTTTTCTCTTGAAAGCGTAAATTTTGTAGTAAAAGGAACTTGTAAAGAATGTAATAAAAAAGCAGGCAAATAAACTTTGCAACTCGGTTGCATTTATTTTGTTCATATATTTGCGGCTATGAACAACAAATATATAAATACAAATACTGTTTTTTCCGTTTTTATAGGGTTGTTCATTTTTTTTCATGCCGTAGTTCCCCATGATCATCATTACAACGAGTCGGTAATTATTTCAGAACATACAGAAACAGCCTCAAATACCGATAAGGAAAAAAACACACATTGTTTTGCCGTTAACATTCTTTTTTTACAAAAAACTGAGTTATCTGTCGATAATAAAATTTTTGAAACAAAATTTCTTTTTTTATTTTTTAATAAAAAAGAATACGAAAACAAATCATATAACTTCACAAATCGGAAAGAGCTGTTTTTCTGTTATAGTTTTAAACTGTCAGACTTTATTTTCTCCGAAATAGATCCCGCCAGAGGTTCGCCTTCTCTTTTTTGTTAGAAAATCAATACTCGATTTAGAAAATTCAATTAGTATTTGATTAAAATTTTTGTTTGCCGACTTCTCGGATAAACATCAATTACTAATATTCAATAATAAATAATAAATAATCAATCCAAAAAGTATGATTAATAAAATAATATCTTTTTCAATAAAGAACAAAGCTCTCATTTGGCTGATGACAATAGGGCTTATAATCGGCGGAATATATTCTGCAACAAAAGTGCCGCTTGATGCCGTTCCTGACATAACAAATAATCAAGTCCTGGTAATCACAACCGCACCTAATCTCGGAACAGAAGACATTGAACAATTTGTAACCTATCAAGTAGAACTTGCAATGGCAAATTTACCTGATGTAACGGAAATACGGAGTGTTTCGCGTTTCGGATTATCCGTTGTTACAATCGTTTTTAAAGACAATGCAGGAACCTATTTGCCTCGTCAATTGGTAGCCGAAGCTCTTTCGGAAGTGAAAGAAAAAATTCCTAAAGGTTTCGGAGAACCGTTTATGGCACCCATAAGCACGGGGTTGGGAGAAATTTACCAATATACATTGGAAGTTGCTCCCGAATTTGAAGATAAATATGACGATATGGAACTTCGCACAATTCAGGAATGGATTGTAAAAAGGCAAATGGCAATGTTGCCGGGTGTAGTTGAAGTAAATTCTTTCGGCGGACACGCAAAGCAATATGAAGTTTCAATTAATCCGGACAAGCTCAGAAGTATGAACCTTACAATTTCAGATGTTTTTGAAGCTCTTGAAAAAAACAATCAAAATGTAGGCGGTGCATACATCGAAAAAAATCATCAGGCAAATTTTATCAGAGGCGAAGGACTTATGCGGTCAACAGATGATATAAAAAATACTTTGGTAAAAAACATAAACGGGCAGCCGGTTTTTATTCGTGATGTTGCAGAGGTAAAATTCGGAAGTTTTTTGCGATACGGGGCATTTACAAAAAACGGAAAAGGTGAAGCTGTAGGCGGTATTGTGATGATGCTGAAGGGTGAAAATTCTAACGATGTTATTAAAAATGTGAAAGATCGTATTTCGCTGATACAAAAATCA
>JALSMF010000179.1 GCA_026987795.1 Bacteroidales bacterium | reverse complement strand
CTAATATACAACCTGAAAAAAGAAGACACCTACATAGTTACCGCCGATATAAATTCTCTGAGTATACAGGAAATAGAAGGAAACACTCAAAAAATCTCCACAACGCAATCAATAACCTATAAACTGAAAATTACGGAAACATATCCCGAAGGCTGTAATTTTTTGGTAAAATTTGAAAAAATTTCAACTACGGTAAACCGGGCAGGAGAAAAACGTTTCTATAATTCCGACAGCACAAATAACGGAGTGTCAAAAATGTTTAAAACATTTCTTGATAAAAAACTTAATTTTTACATATCAAAAAGAGGAGTCGTAACACCTGTGTATAATATTGATTCATTATTCAGAAATGAATCAGACGCAGAGCATAAATTTGTATTTTCGCAATCTGTAGAACAAAAAATTACCGAAATTTTACCTTTCCCCGTAATTTTTTCCGAAAAAACAATTTCCGGTAACAAGTGGACTGTTTCGGACACAACACAGTCGGGAATTTTCAGATTTTACGACAAAACTTTTAATATTGATTCGACAAAAACTGATAATATTTTCATAACGGAAAAATCAAATATTTCAACGGATAAAAATCTTCCTGTTCCTATGAATAACGTATATATTTATTTTGACTTAACGGGAAATTTTACGGGCAATTACATCATAAATCCCGAAACATTCATTATAAATAAAGGAACAACGGTGCAAAAAGCATCCGGAGAAGTAAATATGAAATATACCGAGAGTTCCTATACCGCAGATTCTTGGATAATTAAAATTGAAAATACGGTAAATATAAAATGTCTTAAAATTTAATTCAGGCACAAAATAATATTTCAAAATGAAAAACAACATCAATTTTTCTTTACAGGAAATATTCTTTTTCCTTATATTAATTTCTTTAACAATAGCTTTTTATAATATCCTTGAACCGTTTATAGGAGATGTATTTTTAGCATTAATTTTAGTCATACTTTTCAAACGTCCTTTCAGGTTCTTTCGTAAAAAATTTAATGATAATACTAAAAAAGCCGCAGCTGTAACTACGGTTTTAGTCGTTATTGTTATTGTCATTCCGCTTATGTTTGTAGGATTGGTAATCGCTAACGAAGCCGGAGAAAATTACTCAAAAATAGAAAATCAATGGCCTGAAATTAAAAAAGAATTATCAGAAGAAAAGGTAAAAGCACATTTTAAAAACATACCTTACGTAAACAAATATGTTGACAGAATACAAGCGGAAGATATTGAAAAAAAGCTTGACAGTTTTATAGGAACGGCAACGGAATGGACTGTTACAATTTTGCAAAACACCTTTTCCGGACTTACTTATATGCTGATTCACACATTCTTAGTGCTGTTTTTTCTGTATTTTATGTTTGCCGACGGAGATGTTATGCTGAAACGTCTGCAATTTCTTATTCCGATGAACGATGATGATGAAAGAACATTGATGAACAATATAGAGAAAGTTACGGACGGAATTGTCATAAATTCTTTCCTGATAGGTGCGATAGAGGGAGCTTACGGAGGAATTTTATTTGCAATTGCAGGAGTTCCGTCTCCCGTTTTTTGGGGTATTATTATGGTATTTCTCTCAATAATACCTTTAGTAGGAACAAACAGCATTATGGTACCGGCTTGGATTATTTATTTTTTAATCGGCGATTATACCACGGGAACAATACTTCTTGTTTTCGGAACAGGAGCGGTTTTAATAAACCAAAACCTGATACGTCCGCGACTTGATGCAAATAAAAGCGGTATGCATACGGCTATGGCACTTATTGCAAGTCTGGGCGGTTTGATGTGGCTCGGAATTATCGGGTTTCTAGCCGGACCGTTATTAACCGCCTTGTTTATTGCTATGTGGGACCTTTACGGAAAAAAATACAAGAAAGATCTTGATTTTATGAATAAAGAAAGCAATTAATTTAAAAAAAATCTTTTAAAAAATCGGCATCCTGCCCTATTGATATGTTTTTAATTACTCTGTGCTCCGTATCAAGCTCCGAATAAGCAAAATTCCGGGATAAATCGCCTATGTCTTCAATCGTAAAAATATCTTTGTCTTGCAAAGCTTTACTTCTTATTCCTATATCTGTAACATAAGTTTTTCCGTTTTTTTCTGTTACGACATTTCGCAAAATATAGTCGAACAGCTTATTTTTTTTGTTAAACGGAATATTTTCGTAATCTGAAATTTCTTTTTTTTGATATGAATTTGTGCTTATCGAATGTAATGCCGAAAGTATTGCAACAAAGTTCAGCTTTCTGACAAACTGCCTTTCCGTATCTCTGTAAAATCCGCCCGATTCGATTAATATCGTACTTGTTCCTTTTTTTTGGATGTTATCGCCGAAAGCCGTCGGCATAAAATCATCGAAATAACGCCCGATTTGGCAGGGGATAAAATTTTGCAAAGTTTCGTTCATCTCGGCAATCAACTGCATTGATTTTTTTCTGCTTTCGTTAATTGTTTTTTCTTTATCAAAAGCCGGAGCAAGAAACGAGAGAGTTGCCGGAAATTTTGTATCACCTGCCGAATACCAAATGTCCTGGTCGTGAAGGTTAAAGCCGAATTCAGGTTTTATTTCATCTCTTAATCTCATTAATAAATATCCTTCCGGAGTTTCTAAACGTAAAGCATCCCTGTTAATATCAATATCTTGTGCATTTCGCCTTTGAAATCTTTCGGCTCCGTCGGGGTTCAGCATCGGGATAAAATACAGAGTGCAGGAATTTAAAATTTTCCGAATTTTCTCTTTAAAATTTTCCGAATTTTCAAAAAAATTAAAAACATCAAAAAGGGCTGAGGTTGCAGTTGCTTCGTTGCCGTGCATTTGCGACCAAAGCATTATCTTTGTTTTTCCGGTACCGATTTTCAGCATAAAT
>JALSMF010000178.1 GCA_026987795.1 Bacteroidales bacterium | reverse complement strand
GCGGAAACAACGTTCTCCTTACGGTTGATTTAAACAAACTTGAAATTACAAAACAAAAACCTCCTAAAAAAGATAAATTTAACGTAAAAGTAATAAGAACAGCCGAAAACGAAACCGAAAATTTCCTCGGACAACTTGACGTAAGGGGCGAACGGGCAGAAGGTGCTTTATACAAGGTTTCTAAATACATTGACGATGCCGTTATAAAACAAACCCGGCACCTAAAAATTCTTCACGGAACAGGAAACGGAATTTTAAAAAATATTATAAGAGATTTTCTGAGAACACACGAACTCGTTAAAAACTTTAAGGATGAACGTATTGAAGCCGGAGGGTCGGGAATTACCTTAATTGAACTGGATTTGTAGAGAAATACGTAAAAAAATTACATTTAAAAACCAATTTTATGAAAAAAAATATTTCATTGGTTCTTTCCGGAGGTGCAGCCCGAGGATTAGCCCACATAGGCGTTATAGAAGAACTGGAAAAACACAATTTTAAAATAACATCAATAGCCGGAAATTCAATGGGTGCATTTATCGGTGCTGTATATGTTATGGGTAAACTTCCCGAATTTAAAGAATGGATAGTAAAAATTGATAAAAAAGACGTTTTTAAATTCATTGATTTCTCTTTCAGTAACCAGGGTTTTATAAAAGGAAATAAAATTTTCAACAAAATGAAAAGTTTCTTTCCCGATATTAATATTGAAGATATCAAAATACCCTATGTTGCCGTAGCTGCCGACATAAAAAATATGAAAGAAAAAATATTCACAACAGGCAGTTTATATAAAGCTGTAAGAGCTTCAATTTCCGTTCCCGCTATTTTTACGCCCGTTAAAGACGGTGATGCCGTATTGGTTGACGGAGGTGTTGTTAACCCCGTTCCCGTAAACAGAGCCGTAAGAACCGAAAACGATATGCTTTTTACTTCATATGTAAATGCAGACATTCCCTATGTTAAAAATTATTCCGAAAATAAGGAGCATAAACAAGATAAAGCGTATAAACTGAAAATTAAAGAATTCAGAAGCAGATTTAACAAAGCATTATCATTATCAAAAGAAAATAAAGAAAAATTAAAATTCTTTTCTCTTATGAGTAAATCCGCAAATCTTTTAACACACAGATTATCTGTTATGAGCATTGAAAAATATCAGCCCGACGTATTAATAAACATATCACGTTATACTGCAGGATACTTTGACTTTTTTAAAGCGGAAGAACTGATTAATGCAGGACGGGAAGCAACTTTAAAAAGAATCACGGAAAATTTTAAAAATTCATAAAAAATGTAAACAGTTAAAAAATGACAAAATATTTCACTAAAAAAATATACACATTTAAAACATTAATGAAAGATTTGGTGTTTCTAATCTCAAAAATTAGGCAAATAAGTTCAATAAAACGAAACAAAGACATAAGCAAAGCGTTTTTTGAGAAAATTATGACTGTTGTTACCGCCGTAAACGGTTGCGTTTATTGCACTTGGTTTCATGCAAAACAATCTTTAAAAAGCGGAATAAGCCGTAAAGAAATTAAAAATATGCTGAATCTGCAGTTTAAAACCGATGCTTCGGATTTTGAACTGCCCGGACTTATTTATGCTCAGCATTTTGCGGAAACAAACAGAAAACCCGATAAAAAAATGACCGATAAACTTTTTGAATTTTACGGAGATAAAACAGCAAAAGACATAATACTGATTATACGCATAATATTTTTCGGTAACTTAACGGGAAATACTTTCGATGCTTTTTTAAGCAGATTAAAAGGCGTAAAAGCCGAAAACAGCAATGTAATTTTTGAGTTTTTCTTTTTTGTTATAAACATACCGTTTCTTTTACCGCTTATGCCCTTAGTAAAAAAATATCGGTCAATTTAATTATACAACGGCATTTTTATAAAATTTTATGTAAGTTTGTGCATAATAAAACTTTAAAAAATTAAACTATGGTATCAAATTTTCTCCGCCTCATAAGAGCAAAAAATCTCCTGATAATTATATTTACACAGTATCTTATGCGTTATGCGATAATATTGCCTATTTTGAGATACAAAGCCGAAAGAGTTTACGTTTCGCAATTCGGAGATTTTAACTTTTTTCTTTTAGTTCTGGCTACGGTTTTGCTTGCAGCGGCAGGCTATGCCATTAATGATTATTTTGATACAAAAACCGATATGATTAACCGACCCGAAACCGTTGTTGTAGGAAAACATATTAACAGGCGACACGTAATGACATTACATCTTGTTTTAAATGCTCTTGCAATAATAATAGGCTTTTATATATCGTGGCAAATACATTTATGGAAGCTCATATACATTTATGTAATAATTACCGGTTTGCTTTGGTTTTATTCAACATCTTACAAAAAACAATTTCTTGTCGGTAACGTTATCATTGCCTTTTTAACGGCAATGGTTCCGCTAATGACGGTTTTATACGAAATACCGCCGCTTAATAAAGAATATTTCGATACTCTTTTAGAATTAAAAGACAACTTCAATGATATGTTCTTTTGGGTAGCCGGATTTTCGGTATTTGCTTTTATTACCACGCTGAACCGCGAAATTATTAAAGACATTGAAGATTTCGAAGGAGATGCTGCATACGGAAGCAGAACAATGCCCGTTGTTGCAGGCATCAGAACATCAAAAATTGTTACAATATCCCTTACACTTATTACAATTGCTTTATTAGTTTTTGTTTATATAAAATATTTAATGTATCCTTGTCCTGACTGTATCACTATTGACTATATATCAGCAATATATTTGGGAATATTTGTTATTATGCCCTCACTTCTTATGATATTCAAAATAATAAAGGCCGAAAATAAAAATGACTGGCATAAAATAAGTATCGTAATGAAAATAATAATGCTTTTCGGTGTGCTGTA
>JALSMF010000177.1 GCA_026987795.1 Bacteroidales bacterium | reverse complement strand
ATAGTCATAATACTCCTTAAATTTATCTTTATATTCAGTTTCAAATATATCTTTATTTGCTTCATAGCGTTCTTGTAAGTAAATATTCGGGTTTTCAATTTTATAAATAACATCACGTTTCCCTTGTTCGTATTGTTCGGGCCTTAATGTAAATTTTACCGGAGAAGAGTCATAAGCTCTTCTTCTCATTTGGTTTATGTACCAATCTGTATTAAAATAACTTAGGTTTATAACTCTGACATCGGTTCTGAATCCTTCAACTTCTTGAACATACCACAAAGGGAAGGTATCGTTGTCGCCGTTTGTGAAAATTATTGCATTTTTGTCGCATGAACTTAAGTAATTTTCAGCATAATCTCTGGTTGTATAACGATACGACCTGTCGTGATCGTCCCAGTTTTGCTGTGCCATAATTATCGGAGCGGGCAAACTCAATATAACACCAAGTATTGCAGCAGTTATTTCTTTTGTGTATTTTTTAAAAAATTTATATAAAAATGCTGCTCCGAAACCTACATACATTGAAAAAACATAAAAAGACCCGGCATATGCATAATCTCTTTCTCTCGGTTGAAACGGCGGTTGGTTAAGATATAACACGATGGCTATTCCTGTAAAGAAAAAGAACAGCATTATTACCCAAAAGTATTGTTTTCCGAGTTCTCCTTGTTTATACAGAAAGAGCATTCCGAAAATTCCCAGTAAAAGCGGCAAAAAGAAGTATGTATTACGTGCTTTGTTGTCTTTCATAATTTGCGGAATTTTGTCCAGATCCCCCAGTCTCCATTCATCAATAAATTTTATTCCGCTTATCCAGTTTCCGTCTTTAACGTTTCCGTGACCTTGTATGTCATTTTGTTTGCCGGCAAAATTCCACATAAAATATCTGAAATACATAAAGTTCAATTGATAATTGAAAAAGAATTTCAGATTTTCGGCAAAGGTCGGCGGACGTTTCGGTCTGTATTTGTCATATTGTATTTCTCCGTATCGGTTTCTTATCACTTCGTCTGTTTCCGGGTTTACTTTTGCAAAATAAAACTCATCTTCAGTTGTTCCTGTCCAGCTCATATAACCGTGAATATGATCCGGACTTTCTGAATCGCTGTACATACGCGGAAAGAATGTTTTATATTCCGGCACATAGTTTCTTTTTCTTGTATAATCTACTATTACATATTTGTCTTTTCCGTTTTTGTCTTTTTTGTCATAATAAACAGGTTTAACTTTCGGATACGGGTTATTTTCGTCTAAAGGTGCATTAAAATACTGACCGTAAAATAACGGTCTGTCTCCGTACTGTTCTCTGTTTAAATAACTTAAAAGAGCAAAAACATCGTCCGGATGATTTTGATTCATAGGAGTTTCGGCTTTTGAGCGAATAAGAATTATTACAAAAGTTGAGTATCCTATAAGGATAACAGCAAACATTGTAAAAACTGTATTCCACAGTACTCTGTTTTTCTTTAGGGTATAATAAATACCGTATATAATTCCTGCAAAAAGCAGAATAAAATAAAACAGCAGCCCTGTAAAAAACGGCAGCCCGAAAGAGTTTGTAAACAACAGTTCAAATTTTGAGCCGATAACAAAAAGCCCTTGCACTATACCGTACATAATAATCAGCAATAAACCTACAGACACTAAAGCCGCATATATAATTCCTTTTTTAGATACTTCGTATTTTTTAAAATAATAGATAAAAACAATTGCCGGTATTGCCAATAAATTAAGTAAATGAACACCTATTGAAAGTCCCATCAAATAGGCAATTAAAATAAGCCATCGATTAGCATATTTCTTGTCGGCTTCATTCTCCCATTTCAGGATTGCCCAAAAAACAACTGCCGTAAAAAATGAAGAAGTTGCATAAACTTCACCCTCAACTGCCGAAAACCAAAAAGAATCTGAAAAAGTGTAAACCAAAGCTCCTATAAGTCCGCTCCCTGTTATTGCAATTAACTGTCCTTTTGAAACAGTTTCATTTTTAACAATAACGCGTCTTGCTATGTGCGTAATGCTCCAAAATAAAAACAGAATCGTAAAAGCACTTGCCAAAGCAGACAAAACATTAACCGTTACGGCAACATTTGCAACGTTTCCGAAGGAGAAAACATTAAAAAAGCGTGCTAAAATCATAAAAAACGGTGCTCCGGGCGGATGACCGACCTCCATTTTGTACCCTGTTGTAATAAATTCTCCGCAATCCCAAAAACTTGCCGTGGGTTCAATAGTTGAAAGATATGTAAATGCCGCAACGGCAAATACAAACCATCCGGTAATATTGTTTATCAGTTTGTAGTTTTTCATTATCAGAACTTTTTTAATCATAAAAACACAGCGAAATTAAGATTTTAATTTCTATTTTTAATAATTTATTCTGATATTTTCGCTAACCTTTGCTAAAAAGATTTTATTCTTTATATTTTTGTTGCCGTATATTAAATTAAAATCAAAAAATGCCTTTAATTCTTAATATCGAAACTTCAACATCTGTTTGCTCTGTATGTATCGCCGAAAACGGAAAAAAACTTATAGGGAAAGAAACTCGGGAACAAAATGCCCATTCAAAAATTTTAACTGTTTTTATTGATGACATTTTTAGAGAATCCGAAATTAAAGTAAAAGAAATTAACGCGGTTGCGGTAAGCAAGGGTCCCGGTTCTTATACCGGCTTGCGTATCGGCGTATCGGCAGCAAAGGGCATTGCCTACGGAGCAGGTATTCCGCTCATTTCCGTCAGCACATTGCAAAATATGGCTTTCGGGGCAAAACAGTTTCTTGATACATCTGAGAAAGTCTTGTTTGCCCCGATGATTGATGCCCGAAGAATGGAAGTTTATTCGCAACTGTTTGACGACAAAATAAAGCCCGTTAATAACATAACGGCAAAAATCATAGATGAAGAATCTTTCAAATGTGAACTTGAAAAAAATAAAATATATTTTTTCGGAGACGGAGCTGAAAAATGCAAAAATGTGATAACACATAAAAATGCAGAGTTTATTAATGATTTACACCCTTCTTCTGATTTTATGATACCCTTTTCCGAACAAGCTTTCAATAACGGAAGTTTTGAAGACGTTGCTTATTTCGAGCCCTTCTATCTGAAAAATTTTTTGGCAACCGTTCCTAAAAAAAATATTTACGGATAAATACAAAACAATTTCTTTAATTTTCCGTTTTCTAAATTTTTACATAAAAAACACTCAAAATGAGAATGTTACTTATTACAACACTTTTATTCACGGCATTTATCTCAAATTCACAAAGTTTTTACGACTTAAAAGCAGAAACAATTGACGGAGAGACGTTTAATTTTTCAAAATTAAAGGGAAAAAAAGTAATGATTGTTAATACCGCTTCTAAGTGTGGCTTTACGCCGCAATATGAAGATTTACAAAAACTTTACAAAACATACAAAGACAGTAACTTCATAATATTAGGTTTTCCTTCAAATGATTTTTTAAAGCAAGAACCGGGAACAAACTCTGAAATTAAGCAATTTTGCACTTTAAACTACGGTGTAACATTTCCTGTAATGTCAAAAATTCACGTTAAAGGAAAAAAAATACATCCTGTTTACAAATGGCTTACCCAAAAAGAAAAAAACGGAAAGTTTAATTCAAAAGTCAAGTGGAATTTTCAAAAATATATTATTGATGAAAACGGAAATTTATTAAACGTTTTTTATTCAAAGACAAAACCGTTTGATAGCAAAATATTAGAACTCTTAAAATAAAACCGTAAAGCATAATACTTCTTGCGGCTGTTCTTTTTTATCGGAACAGCTTTTTTATTTATTGAGATAATTGATATTATATTAAATTTGCAGCAAAATTAATAAAATGGCAGATACAGACAGATTTAAAAAGGTTATTGCTCACGCAAAAGAATACGGCTTTGTTTTTCAGTCAAGCGAAATTTATGACGGATTAAGTGCCGTTTACGACTACGGTCAAAACGGTTCCGAACTGAAAGAAAACATCAAACGCTACTGGAAAGATTCTATGGTGAAATTGCACGAAAATATCGTAGGAATAGACTCGGCAATTTTTATGCACCCTACGGTCTGGAAAGCTTCCGGACACGTAGGAGCATTTAACGACCCGCTGATTGACAATAAAGATTCCAAAAAAAGATACCGTGCCGATGTTTTAATAGAAGACCATATCGAAAAAATACACGGTAAAATAAATAAGGATGTCGAAAAAGCAAAGAAACGCTTCGGCGACAGTTTTAACGAAAAACAATTCAGAGAAACAAATCAAAGAATTATTGACAGACAAAAAAAGATTGATGAAATTTTAAGTCGTTTTAAAAAAGCAACCGAAGAAGGTAATCTGGCGGAAATAAAACAAATAATTATTGACGAAGGGATAACTTGCCCCGTTTCCGGAAGTAAAAACTGGACGGATGTTCGGCAATTTAACCTGATGTTCGACACAAAACTCGGTTCGCTGAGCGAAGATGCCGACAAAATTTACCTTCGCCCGGAAACCGCACAAGGTATTTTCGTAAATTATCTGAACGTGCAAAAAACCGGGCGAATGAAACTGCCTTTCGGTATCGCACAAATCGGAAAAGCATTTCGAAACGAGATTGTTGCCCGGCAATTTATTTTCCGTATGCGCGAATTTGAGCAAATGGAAATGCAATTTTTTATCCGCCCCGGCGAAGAGGATAAATGGTTCGACTATTGGAAAAATTTACGAATGCAGTGGCATAAAATTTTAGGTCTCGGCGATGAAAATTACCGTTTTCACGACCACGAAAATTTGGCACACTACGCCAAAGCCGCTACGGATATTGAATTTAATTTCCCGTTCGGATTTAAAGAGTTGGAAGGCATTCATTCCCGTACCGATTTCGATTTGTCGCAACATCAAAAATTTTCCGGCAAAAAATTACAATACTTCGACCCCGAAACCAACGAATCTTACGTTCCTTATGTTATTGAAACTTCCATCGGAGTTGACCGGATGTTTCTTGCCGTGCTGTCGAACGCTTTCGATGAAGAAACAATAAAAAAAGAAGACGGAAAAAGCGAAACAAGAACCGTATTACACATTCCGCCGGCATTGGCACCGGTAAAAGCCGCCATATTACCTTTGGTAAAAAAAGACGGATTGCCGGAAAAAGCACGCGAGGTTTTGAACTTGCTGAAATACGATTTTAACTGCCAATACGAAGAAAAAGATTCTATCGGCAAACGATACAGAAGACAAGATGCAATAGGAACACCGTTTTGCATAACCGTTGACCACCAAACACTTGAAGATAACACGGTAACTTTACGACACAGAGATTCGATGAGCCAAGACCGGATAAAAATTGAAAACCTGCCGGCAATTATAGATAAAGAGGTTAATTTTAAAAATTTATTCAAAAAATTAGTTTAAAGATTATCTTCGGCAACGGTAAAAATGAAAATCGGCACGATTGACATACCCGAATATCCCTTGCTTTTGGCACCGATGGAAGACATTACGGACAGAAGTTTCCGGAAACTCTGCAAAATGTTCGGTGCCGATTTGCTTTACACCGAATTTGTTGCATCGGAGGCATTAATCAGAAATATTGATAAAAGTTTAAAAAAACTGCAAATTGACGACGACGAACGTCCGACGGGAATACAAATATACGGACACAGCATTGATGCAATGGTTGAAGCGGCAAAAATCGCCGAAGCAGCCCGACCCGACCTTATTGACATAAACTACGGCTGCCCGGTTAAAAAAATTGCAAACAGAGGTGCCGGAGCCGGAATGTTGAGAGATATTCCGAAAATGATAAAAATGACCAAAGCAATTGTTGATGCCGTAAAACTTCCGGTAACCGTAAAAACCCGTCTTGGCTGGGATACCGACAGTATAGTAATCGACAAAATTGCAAAACCCCTGCAAGACACAGGAATTAAGGCACTTACAATTCACGGAAGAACCCGAAGTCAGCTTTACAAAGGAATGTCCGACTGGACTTTAATCGGAAAAATTAAAGAAAACTCCGATATACACATCCCGATAATCGGGAACGGCGATATAAAAGACGGTGTTTCAGCAAAAAATGCTTTCGATAAATATCGGGTTGACGCAATTATGACAGGAAGAGCGAGTATCGGCAAACCTTGGGTTTTTAAAGAAATAAAACATTATCTTAAAACCGGAGAAATTTTACCCGAGCCCGACATAACCGAAAAGGTTAACATTGCAAAAACACATTTTACTCTGTCTCTCAAATACAAAGAAGGTAAAAGAGGAATTTTTGAAATGCGGCGTCATTTTGCTCATTATTTTAAAGGTTTGAGAAATTTTAAAGAGCTTCGGCTAAAATTACTGACCTCGACAAATGTTGATGAGATTTCAGATTTATTAGATGAAATAAAGTATATTTACGGCAATAAAAATCAAGAAAATTATGTTCAACAATAAGTTTCTTATCATAATTTCCGTTTTAGCCATTGCTGCTGTTGTTGCGGTTTCAATAAAACTTGAAAAAAAAAGCCGAAAACTTCCGCCGGTTATAAATGCCTTACCGACAAAAGTTTCGTATTTTATAGAAACAGACGACCTTATTTATTTTTTAAACAAAGTTTCAAAAAACGAAGACTTAAAAAGTATTTTTCAGGGCAATATCCTAACTTCCGAAATATTTAACAACATCCTGTTTATTGATTCATTATTACATAAAAACAGGCAACTTAAGAAGTTTTTAAACCATAAAAGCGTTATTTTTTCAGCTCACCCTTTGGCTCAAAACAGAAATAAGTTTCTGCTGATAACAGGTGCTCAAAACAATAAAGAAACACAAAATATCATAAAAGAAATTTTTCTGAAAGCAGATTCAGAGTCGAAGTTTTCAAATTTTACCTACGGAGGAGCAAAAATTATACAGACAAAACCGGCAAGCTCTAAAGAAAATATATACTACACTTTTTATAAAGACTATTTTCTTCTCAGTCGTTCCGAAATTCTGATTCAAAAATCAATAAAAAAAATAAACAGCGGTGCCGGGCTGGAAACAGATGCTGCATTTAAAGAACTTTATCAAAACATTGAGGCACAAGACGACGCTCAATTCTTTATAAATTATGAAATATTCTTCTCAAATACGGGAAAAACTTTTAACGGAAATTTTAAAAGACATTTACAGGTTCTTAAAAATGCGGCATACTGGTCTGCATTTAACATATCTTTAAAAAGAAAACATCTTAAACTTACGGGACATACTATTCTTAAGCCCGAAATGCAGTTTCTTTCTGTTTTTAAAAGCTCCAAACCGCGAAAAAATAAAGTTCTGAACCTGCTTCCCGAAAAAACATCTTCTTTCTTAATTTTAAACATTAACAGCGGCAGCGATTTTAAATATAAATATGAGGATTTTCTTGCTCGCATAAAATCACTTAATAACTTTCAGGTAAAACTTGCTGAATTTTATAATACATATAAAATAAAACCTGACGAAACCGACCTTTACGCCGTAACGGGCAATGAAATCGCACTAGTGCAAGAAGATATTAACAAAAACGGAAAAAATCCCCGCTGCTATGTTTTTATTAATTATATTGATAAGAATAAGACAACAAAGTTTTTTAAAAATATAATATCCCGATTTTGCGAAAAAAACAATATTGATAAGTCTGCTGTTACCTACAAATATTCCGCAGAAAACGAAGAATATACGATTTCAAAACTTCCGGCAAATAATATTCCCGAAATATTTTTCGGTTCTTTTTTTCACGGTGTTAATGCCGAATATTACACCATTATCGGCGACTTTATAGTTTTCGGAAAATCTGTTTCCGATATGCGGGAAATAATATATGCTTATGAAAAAGATAAAACATTTAAAAGAAAATCTCCGGATTACGAATTTATTAAAGCCTTACCGGATGAGTCAAATTTATTTTTTTATACAGACATTTACAGATCATCCGAAAAAATACAGTCTTTTTTAACAAATAAGGTTTCCGGTAAATTTGAAAAAAGCTTGTCTTCTTTTAAAAAACTGCAAGGCCCTGCAATTCAATACATTTTTGATTCCTACCCGATTTATACAACCGTAGATATAGGATTGAATTCATTAACCCGAGAAATTTCCGAAACAGTTTGGGAAGTAAGACTTGACACCGTTGTTGCAACAAAACCTTTTATTGTCAAAAATCATAATACCGAAGAAAACGAAATCGTTATCCAAGACAAAGCCAATAAAATATATCTGGTTGATAAAAACGGTAAAATTTTGTGGACAAGGCAATTAGACGGGAAAATAATAAGTGGTATATATCAAATTGACTATTACGAAAACAACAAGCTTCAGCTTCTTTTCAATACAAAGAATAAAATATACTGTATAGACAGAAAAGGAAATTGGCTTGACGGTTACCCGATTAAGTTAAAGTCGGAGGCAACAAACGGACTGGCATTATTTGATTATGAACAAACACGCAACTACCGTATTTTTATTGCTTGTGCAAACAAATCGGTTTATCTTTTTGATAAAAACGGAGAAGAAATAACAGGCTGGAAGTTTGAAAAAACGCAAAGCAAGGTAACAAGAGAAATACAACACTTTAAAAACGAAGATAAAGATTACATTGTATTTCGAGACCAAAACAACTTATACCTGCTTAACAGGAGAGGGGAAACAAGAGTTGCTCCGGAAGTTTCAATTCCGATATCCGAAAAAACAAATATTTGGTTTTCCGAAGATAATATTAATGATAAAGCTCATTTTGCCGTAAGCAGCCCGTCCGGCACCGTATATTTCATATATGAAAACGGAAAAATCAAAAAAAATGACCTTAAAACATACACAAGAGAGCATTATTTCGTTTATAAAGATATAACAGGAGATAATGTTCCTGAATTTATTTTTACGGATAAGAACCAAACTGATGTCTTTGACGGAATTAGTAATAAGCGTTTATTTTCATACTCTTATAATGAAAGTTTAACAAGCCCGGTATCTGTTTATAAGTTCGGGGACAATGATATACGTTTAGGAACAAGCTCTGCGGAAAACATATATTTAATTAACAACAAAGGTAAATTATGCAAAGGATTTCCGCTTTCCGGAACAGGAATGTTCAGTATAACAATTTTTGATAAAAATCCGGAATTTTCTTTAATAACGGGAAATAAAGATAATTATTTATATAAATATCATATTAAATAATTTTTTGTAACTTTGCGATTAACCTTTTTTAACAAAACCTTAATACAATGAAAAATCAGATAAAGCAAATTATCTCGGCAGCCCTGTTGTTTGTGCTGGTTATAAGTATAAACTCCTGCAGAAAAGATTTCTCCTTAGAAGAGATAGACAACATTACCACCGACTCCCTGTATTTTGAAGGAAGCTTTGCCGCTCCCCTTATTAAATCCGAACTTACTTTATTAGACTTTATTCCTGCAAACGATTCATCATTATGGGCAGAAGTAGACGAAAACGACTTAGTCCATTTAAAAATGTATTACAAGGATATGTTTACTCCTACAATGAAAGAAATTTATCCGGCACTTATTTATCCTGCACCTGCAGGCTTTCCTGTTCCAGCCGATACATTTGCAATCAAAACAGATACGTCTAAAATGAAGGTTTACGATAAAATTTTAACAGGAAAACTGTACTTTAAAAATCCGTCAATAACATTTCATATAGACAATTATATCCCGATTGTAACCTTTTTCAAAATGGACACTTTAACTTTTCACAAAACAGACGGAACGGCATTAAGCCATATAAGTTACAATGAATTTACAATTGATGCTCCGACTGTTGCGGGAACTTCCGTTCATACGGATATTGTTATCGACACAACAGAGGTTCCGATTCTTGACGATGCATTTGCTCCTATTCCGAAGTTCATATCATTCTATTTGTCTTCAGGAAGCCATACGGTTCAAAATTTACCTTTTGGTGTTACGGGAAATGAACAAATGAAAGTTGATGTAGAAATAGACCTTCCGTTAGAGGCTCGCCTTGACACAATCGTTATGTCTGACACTCTAGACTTTACAATTTTTAATGATGAAAGAATAACATCAGCAACCTTAAAGATAAAATTTAATAACGGTTTTCCCGTTGACGGAGTTTCACAAATTTATTTTGTTGATACAACAGCAACCGGACAGGCGGGAAACATTATAGACTCTGTTTTCACCGATACTAATCACATTAACATAACAAACGAGGGCTGGCACTTACAATCTGCCGAAACAGATGCTCAAGGTATTGTAACGATAACGCACGAAAGTGATATTCTGATTAATATGGATCAGGTTCGTATACAAAATCTTATTCAAAGGCACGCTTCCAAAATGATAATAATCGGCAAACTTAACACATATAATTCTGCAGCGGGACAGTTTGTTAAAATACTCGGAAGCTATACCATGGGAGTTCAAATAGCCGTTAAGGCAGATTTTGAAACAGCAACAAATCAATAACAATTAACTTTTTACAAGAATACTGTATGAAATATTTAAAATACATATTTGCAGTTACCGTATTAACAGGCTTTATTTATTCTTCTGCTTATTCGCAGAGGCTCACGTCATACTGGATGCAACATTTACCGCAGGCAACATATATGAACCCTGCAAAACAGACAAACTGTAAAGTTTTTATAGACATTCCCGTTTTGCCCAACTTTGACTTTAACCTCAGCCATTCGGGCTTTACAATAAATGATGCCGTAATTCCCAGACCCTATATGCCCGGTTCTTATATGATTGATTTAAACGGTATTGAGCGTGCATTAGAGGACGGAAATAACATTAACTTAGAGACAGATTTTTCAATTCTGAATATCGGCATATCGCTAAAAAATGATATGCACGTAAGTTTCGGTGTAAATTATAAATTTACGGAATACTTTCAATATCCTAAAGCCTTAATTGAAATAAGAAGAGGAAATTACAGAGAAAACGGAACACCTCTGTCTTTCGATTTTAAGCAAAGTTTAAATCTTCACAGAGAAATTTATGCCGGGGTTTCAAAGAATTTTAATAATACGTTTTATGTAGGCGGTAAAATAAAGTACCTCTCCGGCTATTTCAATGTTAAAGCTGATAAAATGAACGTTGACTGGTATACAAATACCGCTGCAGACGGAATGTATGAATGGACATTTAATTCAGATTTTGACATAAAAGCAGCATCTGTAATTCCTTGGAACTTTACAGACTCCGCAGACCAAATTACGGGAGTTGATATAGATACAACTATGCTAAATAGCCAAACAGAACTTGTCTCGGCTCTTAAATCTCCGGGTAATTCGGGCTTGGGTATTGATATCGGTATAGAATATAACATAGATAACAGGCTGCTTCTGTCAGGCTCATTAATTGATTTCGGGTTTATAAAATGGAAAACAAGCCCTAAAATAATGACACAACAGGCAACATTTGTATTTGACGGGGTTGATATCGCGAGTTACCTGAATGACACGACAACAAATGACCCTATGGGAGAAAGAATCTTAAGTGATATTGTTGACACATTACAGAATGTTTTCAATCCCGATATTGAGGAAGCAGCATATTCCTCAAGTTTAAACACAAAGATATATCTCGGAGCTAACTTAAAAATAACGGATTGGCTTGATGCCGGCTTTCTGTACAGAGGTTCGTTTTTTAATAAAAATTTGATTTCTGCATACACTTTCTCTGCGAATACAAATTTTTTTAAAGCCTGGTCTTATACCCTGTCCTATTCAATTATGAATTATTCCGCTAACAATGTGGGAATGGGACTTTCATATAAAATAGGACCTTTTCAAATGTACCTGATAACAGACAATATTGCCGTTCCGCTTTGGGCAGTTAATGAAAGCAATTTTTCGGATGAAATGTTAAGAAATACAAAAACCGTTAATTTCAGTTTCGGTCTGAATTTTTTAATTTGCGGAAACAGATACGATATAGGCTTAATGGAATAAAAAATCAAATTCAGCATTATTAAATCAGGATATGAACATCAGACAAATAATAAAACTCCCGAAATACAAAAAATTTTCATATAAGCCTGTTTATTACGATAAACGTAAAGAGGCTCTGGAAGAAAAAATAAAAAAAGCAAAAAGCAAAAAAGAAGCTATAGAGCAAGGAACATATAAACCTGATTTTAAAGGAAAATTCCGCAATAATTACAGCAGGGATATTACAAAAAAGCAAAAAAAGCAGCAAATATCAGGTTTTTCCTGCTGATTATTTTTTTTTCGGCTCTTGCATATGTTATTATTCAAAAATCAGATATTCTCGGAAGAATGTTTGATGTATTTTTATCAAAATAAATAAATCACTTATTAATTATTAACTTTAATCTGAATATTATGAAAAAATTACTAAAAACATCATCAATTTTTTTGTTAGGGCTCTTCCTGATTTTAGGTGCCTGCAAAAAAGAAGATGCTGACACACAGTCGGCAGAAGACGCTGCAAGAGGAAGTTACATTATGGCAGATGCATTTGCCCTTACCACAGACGGAAACAACGGAGGCAAAGCCTTAAAATCAAGATTTGCAGCCTGCTCTTTTATCTACACTCCTCTCGATAACGGCTTCGAGTTAACATTTGACAACTGCACGGACGATTACGGCATAACAAGAAACGGAACAATCAGAGTTACTGCCGCAGCCGGTGCATTTGACACTGAAGGTGCCGGATCTATCACCATTGAGTTTATAAATTACAGTACTGAAGGATACGGTATTTCCGGAACAATCACGGCTACTTACAAAACGGGAGCTTTAGGTTTTTATTTTGAAATTGCAGCCAGAAATTTAAGACTTGACTATCCGGACAATACATACGCAATATACAACAATGCAAGCCTTCAGTATGTTTTCAGTGCTGCAAATACATTTGAGCTTGAAGTAATCGGCAGTTCTGACGGAGTTAACAGAAGCGGTGAGCACTTTACTACAAAAACGGAAAATATGAAAATTGACTTTTTGTCAAGCGACGGCTGCCCTTACCCCACAGAAGGGACTATGACAATAGAAATAGACGGAGAAAAACCTGTAATACTTGATTTCAGTTCCGGAACCTGCGGAGAAATTACTGTCTCACAAAAGGGTCATAAAGACGGAACAATTACTATTTTTTAACGTAAAAATTCCACAAGCCTGTAACTAAAAAACAGACAGTCATCGTATCACTGTTTTAATATAGCAGCATGTCTATTAATAGTGATATGATGACTTGTGTATTAAGCATTTAACGTTCAAGATGCTTTTTTATTTTTAGCTTTAAAAGTCCAAATAAAAGTAAACTCTGAAACAACATCTCCTTCCTTATCAATACCGACAGATTTTGCTTCTACCGTAACACCTTCTCCGGTTTTCACAGTTTTCTCAACGGCAGCTTTTATTTCTTTTCCGTTTTTACAAGTGAAATTAACCGCTGTTCGGGCTTTTTTAGAGAAATGTGCATTCATATCAAAAACAAGCATAGAAACTTTTGGATTTCGACCGGAAATTTGCGATAATGCCAAAATACCGGTTGCCAATTCCGCTGCCATTGCCTGTGAAGCAAAATACATTGATTTAAAAGGGTTTTTAGTAAGAAATTTGAACGGTATCCGTACAACTGCTTTTTCTTCCGTTATTTCCGTAACGTCAATTCCCGAAAAAAATGCTGACGGCAGTTCTTTAAGCATAAAAAGTTTAAATTTAAGTTTATTTCTGACTGTTTGTCTGAAATGTTCAGCTTTGTCCATAGTTTTATAAAGTTAAATTCGGAAGAACATAGTTGTAAATTGCCCAAAAATGCGCAAAACTGCCTCCGATTATAAATAAATGAAATATTCCGTGTCCGAAAGGAATTTTTTTATTCAGATAAAAAAACACGCCGACAATATATGAAAGTCCGCCTATTGCCAACCAAATAAAACATTCTTCCGAAATAGTTTCTGCAAGCGGTTTTGCTGCAACAACAATAACCAAGCCCATCGCGATATATGCAAATGCCGATATTGCTCTGTATTTAGGCTTATACCAAAATATCTTATAAAGCGACCCTATAATTGCCAGTCCCCACTGAACACCGAAAATACTCCAGCCCCAACCGCCTTGCAGCAAAACAATTGAAAACGGGGTGTACGTTCCGGCAATAAGAATATAAATAGCCGAGTGGTCAAATTTATTTAGTTTATATTTGCGGCGAATATTAGTTGCAGAATGATAAAGTGTTGAAGCCGTATAAAGCATAATAAGGGATGCCCCGAATACCGCAGCACTTACAATTGATATTGCAGAGCCGTGATAAGACGCCTTAACAATCATTAAAACAGTAGCCGCAATGCTTAATAAAATACCGGCAAAGTGTGTAACCGCATTTATTTTCTCCTCTAAAATAAGCCTTTCTCTTTTGCTTGAAGTGTTAATTTTCATACCATTTGTTTTTTACCAATGACTGAATAATTTTTAAACTTCTGTGTCCGAAAATCGGGTGTTCCCGCATTGACATTTCCGCTGCCTGCTTTACGGCAACTTTTGATGTCGGTTTTTCGGTTTTTTGTGATTCTTGCAAAACAGATAATGTAGTTTGATAAACACCGTGTTTCCAATCTTTTTGCAGATGTCTTTCAATAAACTCGTCATTATCGACATATCCGTACTGCTCATTGGCACAGTTTACTATTCCCATTCTGTTTGTCAGAAAATCAGGAACATAAATAATGCCTCTGTCAAAAATCATTTTATCGTGCTTTTCGGGATTTTCGAGTTGATTGTTCGCCGCACCGCAAATTATTCCGGCTTTTATGCTCGGAATTGTTTTATCGTTAAGCGTTGCACCGACGGCACAAGGGGCAATAATATCGCAATCTTCAGAAAGAATTGAGTTATCGCCTTTTTCAACAAGCCTTGCTTCAAGGTTTTTATCAGTAAATTTTTCCTTTACGGAATTTACAATATCCGGATTTATATCAGCAGCAATAACTTTTTTTACATTTTTATTGAAAAGATGTCCTATCAACGGTTCGGCAACATGTCCCATTCCCTGAACGGCAACTGTTTTACCTTCCAAAGTTTCACCTCTAAAAGCCAAAGCAGCCTCCATTCCGGCAAGAACACCTCTTGACGTGGGTTCGGACGGATTTCCGCTGCCGCCCAAGCTTTCCGGAATACAGGTTGTGAAGCGTGTTGATTTATAAATATTTGCCATATCTTCAACACTTGTGCCGACATCTTCCGCCGTAACGTAACAACCTTTTAAACGGGTTAAAAATTTTCCGTATTCGGTATAAACATATTCACGGTAACCTTTGTCTTGCTTGTTGAAATCGGTATTATGAATCATAACGCCTTTTCCGCCGCCCCACCAAAGTCCGGCAAGGGCATTTTTATGGGTCATCCCTTTTGCCAACCGCATACCGTCCCGCAAAAACTCTTCTACATTTTCATATTGCCAAAAGCGAACACCGCCGGCTGCCTGCCCTCTTTTTGTTCTGTGAACGAATGCACCTTGAAGCACATCGTATTTATCGGTTAATTGAAAAAACATGGCTTCGTGTTCCTCAAAATCACACTTGTCGGAATTTATAAAATCGGCAAGAAACTGCAGTTCTTTATGTGACGGTTCAACTTTTTCAGTTTGCCGGTTATAAACAAAGCAAAAACGTTTTATGTCGTATTCTTTCAATATTTTAATAAGTTCGGGGATGCTTATGTTTTTCATTTAATTAATGTTTTGAAATTTTATGCAAAGATATATTTTTAAGATAAAAAACCGGTTTTCCTCCGTCCGGATGCAATTATATAATATACTTTTTATTTGTTTTTTGTAGTGTCATTTTGTTCGAGCGGAGGTTTTGCCGAATCTTTTACTGTTTTCTTTTTAAAGCGAAACAGCTTATCAAAATCTCTTTGCCAAATAAATCCGACTCCCTGAATATAATCTCCGTCATTTTCTATTCTGTCGTTTGCTTTGTTGTATACTTTTGCTCTTACGGTTCCTTTTTTATTTAATTTTGCTTCCAGCTCAAATTCTCCTATATAATTATTGGCATCCGTATTTTCTGTTTCTCTGCCGCCTATTCCCAGGTTTCCTTTTACTTCAATTCTGTCTCCCAAAAATGATTTTGACACACCTATTTTATATTCGTCGGAATAGCGGGTATTGCCTGATTCGTAATCAACATTTACATCAACGTATTTTATTTTCCGCAACAAAGAGTTAAGTTGTTTTGCCAAAATTTCTCCGGTTACCTGATCTCCTCCGATATTGTCTTGTCTTATTCCGGGAAGTGCCTGAAAATTGCCGAGAAGCAACAAAGATAAAAATTGTTCATTCATCTCATTCTCTGCAAGATTATTTAATTTAACGGTATACTCGTTAAGAGTTTCCGGAAGTATTATGTCTAACTTAAATTCAGGGTTGAGAAGTTTTCCGGATATGTTGATTACACATTCAACTTTAGTTCGTCTTGTTTCAGACGGGTCTTGTATTAAATCTTCGAGGGCAACATTATTTAATATATAAACAGCATTTATGTTTACCGTTGCGTTTTCCGGCTGTCCGAACCATTCAATTGTGCTTCCGTCTTGAATAACAAAGTCTTTTCTGATAATATTTTCGATATTAAATTCGTAACTTCCTTTTGAAATGACATAAGTTCCGAAAATATTAAAGTCTCCGTTTTTTTCAAGTGTCAGATTAAGTCCTCCGTTTCCTCTCGTGTATATTTCTCCGGAGCTTTCATCCGGTAAAATTTGTATTTCGGCTTCCGGTGTTATATCTAATTTCATATTCATACTGAATCCGCTTATGTCTGAAACGGGAGTATTTACTTGGCTGTTTCCGACATATAGTGAGGTATCTGTAATAAAAGACAAAAAACTGTTTTCCTCGTTATATGTTTTGTCGGAGGTTACGGGAATAAAAATTTCCGTATTTTTATCCGTAGAAAGATTAGCGTCTAAAAAAATATCATTTAATGGTCCTGAAATATTTATACTGCCGCTTGCAAAAGCCGTTCCGTAATAATACGAAGAGTCTGTCGGTATTATATCCAAGATTTTATAGTTATTTGCCGACATATCAATATTCAGGGCAAAATCAGAAAAATTATTATGTCGAATACTACCCGAAAGATATATTTCTCCGTTACCGTCGGCAGATTTTACCTTTGTTTTTTCAATTTGAATATTTTTCTTATCAAAGCTAAAATTCAGTTCGTTGAAAATATTAAACGTGTTAAGGTATTTAATATATGCCGTTGTTCGTTTAATTTTGAAGTTTCCGGTTATGTCAGGGTTTTCAATGTTCCCGTTTATGTTTACGATTCCGGTAAAATAGGCGGAGTTGTTAAATTCAACAAGGTCTTTATAATAATCTTTCAGAGTTTTAAGAAGCATACTTCTGACATCAACCGTTGCGTTTAATATTTTTGTTTCCGGGTTGTATTCTCCGTAAATCGTATCGTTCATAAACCGCCTCTTTCCTTTTAAATTATATGCATTGAAGCGAATACTGTTTTTGGAATCATCCCAAAAGCTTTTCATATAAAAATTGCCGAATTTTATGTTATTTATATTTAAATTAACGATTGAATCTTTGGTAAAGATTAAGGGCTTTGAATATAAGTCGGCAAGTGTGGCGAAGCCGCTTAATTTCCCGCTCAAGGATATGTCTTCGGTTATCAGGGGCTTGAAGTTATCAATATTCAGTTTTTTAAATCTTACAAAAAGCATATCGCCTTGATATTCAGAAACATTACCGTCAAGATATATTTCTTCTTCTTTATGTCTTATTCTAAAATTTCGAATGCTTATATGCGAAGAGTCTATTTTAATTTCGGAATTATTAAATGTCCATAAAACGTCGTTTACAACAAGTTGTGAGCTGTCAAAAAAACAGTTGTATACAGGTTTTCCGAATATGTTTTTTCCGATGTCTATTTTTCCGGAAATATCTGCGGAATAATTAGTGCTGTCTCTAAAATTATTCCAAATCAAGTTAAAATTAATACTGTTTTTATTAAAGTCGCCTTCTAAATTGATATTCTCTGCATAAAACATTTTATTCGGCTTTACGGAAGAGCCCCCGACTCCGGCAAACATTTTACCCTCTCTTGTATACGCTATTACATAGAAATCTTTAATAACAACTCCTTTATATTCCAATTGCTCAGAGTTTAATGATATATTAAATTTCTCGGAAAACGGTTGATAGTATCCTAAAATTGATGTCTGTTTTGACATTTTAATGTCCGGTAGGAATAGGCTTGTTATTATATCCGGATTTTTTACGTTTATTTTAAAATCGAGAAAGTTACTTTTTTTATCGGTATTTCCGATTTTTTTATCGGCGTTTTCCGTGAAGACACTTTTTATCAGTCTTTTATAAGATGATACTGAAATTGAAATACTGCCGTTGCTTTTCAGTTCTGCGTCAACGATGTCGGAATTCAGTGTAATGTGTTTATTTTTAACAGAATCTTTGAGAACA
>JALSMF010000176.1 GCA_026987795.1 Bacteroidales bacterium | reverse complement strand
AATGCTGATGAACCGGAAACGATGAGTTGCACCTCCGGTATTTTATCCGTAATCAATTTTAATGTCAGCCCGATATTTTTTATTCTTTGAGCTTCGTCTATTACTACAATTTTATTATCACCAATTAATGATTTCAAAAAAACAGAATTTGCATCGGTAAGCTCATTTCTGTCGTCGGGTTCATCGCCGTCGAGCCAGATGTATTTTTTTTCAACTTCTTTGCAAATTTCTTTAAGCAAAGTTGTTTTTCCGCTTTGTCGCGGACCGATAATAATTATTGCTTTTTTTTTGAAAAGTTTTTGCTTGATTTTCTCTTTTATTTGCCTTTGTACCATAATGTTTTTTTGCAAATATACAATATTTTGCGTTTATAATCGCAAAATATATGATAATTTTGCGATTTAGTTCGCAATATGTTTGAGTTTTTACAATTTTATAAGTTCATAATCAACAATAACTGCATCAAGTTTCATATTTTGAGCAGATTGCAATGCCTGTTTTTTTGTATGCACAATCGGCTCCCCTTTTTTGTTAAATGAAGTATTTATGAGTGCATAAATTTTATGATTTTGCCAAAGGTATGTAAGCAAGTCAAAAATAAAGGGGTTTTCTTCTCGCTTTTTAATCATTTGTATTCTTGCGGTACCGTTAATATGTGTTACACCTGCGATAATGTCTTGATATTCCGGTAAGATTTGAAAATCTAAAAGCATATATTTTGCCAAGTGATGCACTTTTTTCCCTGTAACTTTTTCTGCAATTTTGTGCAACATTATCGGTGCTACGGGACGATACCATTCTCTTTTTTTGCACTCTTCGCTGACTTTTTTTGCTAATGATTTGGAATTTGCCAAAGACAGAATACTTCGATTTCCGAGTGCACGCGGTCCGGCTTCACCGAAACCGTTTGCTACGGCGATAATTTTATTTTGCAGAAGAAACTCGGCAGTTTCTTGTATCAATGAATTTTTAAAATTTACTTTTTCCGTAAAATCGCAAGCCAAATTATTCAAATAGGGACTGTGTTTCTGAATTGTATTTCCTTTTTTCCATTCTGAATATGCAGCAGCCCCAATGCTTAAACCACTGTCGTTGCAAGCAGGCGGAATAAATACGTCTTTGAAAATTTCAAGTTCAATTATTTTTGAATTAGTTACAATATTGAGTGCCGAACCGCCGGAATAATATAAATAATCTGTTTGGGTTTCTTGTTGTAAACTTTGAAGTTTCTTGATTGTTTCTTTCTCAAATATTTTTTGAAAAGTTGCGGCTATATCCTGCAAAAAAGGATTTTTTGTATCAAATTCTGAAATATCAACATAAAAATCTTGTTTTGCTTTGCGAAAAAACACAGTATAATCATCCCAAATATCTTTAAAATAATTATTTTCTTTTAGCCAATTTTCTAATTTTTCGGAATATTTTCCAAATGATGCAAAGCCCATAAATTTGCCCGGCACACTTGTATGTTCCCTCTGTTTTGCTCCGAGAATTGCAAAATTAAGTGCATTGTCGTTAAAAAATTTTGACAGATGCGATATTTTCCAATGTGCTTCAACAAATTTCAACTTATTATTTTTGAATGTAAATGCGGAAAAATTACTTATACTTGCACCGCCGTCGAAATGAACAAGTAAAGAGTTTTCCTTAAACATTCCGAAAAACGGAACATTTGAAAAAATGTGAGCTAACTCATGCGAAATTGAATAGGCATTTATTCCTTTGCCTTTATATTTTGTTTTTTCAAACCAAGCATAAGCCGAATTTGCATTTTCTGATATTTTCGGGAAAACCGGTGCTTCTACCCTCAATCTTCCGTTTTTTGAAATAAATTGATTGCCGGCAAAAGAATTTACCGAGATAATATCAAAATCATCGGGTAATTTTAAGAGGTTTTTATCTATTAATTCTTCAATAAATTCGTCCAAACGATTATCGTATTTTTGTCGTGTATAGCGTTCCAGTTCGAGGTATTGCAATACTTTTCCGTTTTGCATCAAACATAGATTGTGATTGTGAACAAAAGCGGGGTATTTGTCCGAATATCTGTCTTTTACGGCATATATTGCGAGAGTCGGTTTCATTTTTTTAGCTTCTTTTTTATTTCAATTATTTTTTTATCTGTCAGCTTACAAGATTTTAAATACTTAACAATTCCGCCTTCTTTCAGAATATTATCATAATATATTTTAAATTTACTTTCTTGTGCATCAAGTTCACTTGCAAGGTAATCGGCAAGCATTACATCGTAAGGAGTTTCAATAAGCATATTTATCAACATAATTACAAAGCCGGTTCTGTCTTTGCCTGCTAAACAATGGATAGCTACGGCATCGTCAGTTTCATATATGGTATCAAAAACTTTTTTAACTTCATTTTTACAAGCCATAACAAAAAAGCGGTAGGCAATTTCGGTATTTGTTCCGTAATGTTGTGTTTCTTGAAACCAATCCGGCTGGTTCCACGGGTCAAAAGGGGCTTTTATGTATTTAAAGTTGTTAATAAATTCATTTTTGTAAGGAGCTTTCTCAATTTCGTGTTCCGCCCGTAAATCAATAATTATTTTTATATTCTTACTGTTTAAAAAATCCATAATAAAATTTTCATCCTGATAAGATGTAAGGGCAGAGGTTCTGAATATTTTTTTAGGTTTTGCATCCGGATTTATTTTTGCTATATCTCTGAAATTCCATAAAAAATGTTTTTTGTATATTTTTTCTAAAATAATTTTTACGGTAACAAAATTCTCAATACTTAATTTATCCAATGATGTGTAAAAGAAGTCTAATAATTTTCTTTTTTTATCATTTGCATCACGCAGATATGTGCTTCCTGCAAGTTTATATATTTCTTCTCGTTCCTCTTTCTCAATAGTATTTTTAACAAGGAAGTTTTTCGGCAGAAAATAGAAATCCT
>JALSMF010000175.1 GCA_026987795.1 Bacteroidales bacterium | reverse complement strand
TTTAATCTTATTCTTTTTATATTCATATAACTTGTTTAGCACTCCGGAGATATCAAAACTTACAATTTTTATTTTTTTATTTTTTTTTGCTTGATGTAAAATATACTCCGGATGTATCAAATCGACCAATATAATTTTTTCAAACATCTCGGAAAGTTCTCGTAAAGGAACATCTATGCACCAACCGCTGCCCAATACCATACATATATTTCTGTTTTTATCCTTTGCTTCAGATATTATTGTTTTTTTAGTGTTTTGTATATGCGAACTCCAGCCGGCTTCTTCATTTTGAAATCTTTCAATAATTCCTTTACTGTCTTGCTTGAAACCGTATATTTTTCGCAGTTTTCTTTCAGTTAGTTTTTTCGTTTGCATCTATTTTATTTTTCAATTTTCGCATTTCTTCTGTTATAACTTTACTGTCAAAAATTGTTTCTTCATCAAAAAAGTCACTTGTTATTTTATCCATATACTCTTTAACCTCTCTTTTCACGTTAAAATCTTCCTCTATTTCTGCAATTTGAACATCTAACTGTTTTAATTGTTCCGATTTTTCATAAACAGCCGCCGTATCTTCATTATATTCTCGAAATGATTTTAATTTATCTGTATATTTTTTCAATAAATTTATCTTCTCCTCTTCCCTTTTCAACTCTAACGATTTTTCAATATTCTCCCTTATCTTTTTTTCCATCTCATCATATTTCGCTAATAACGATTCTAAAAAGTCTATTTTAGACTTGCATAATTCTATCTGATAAAAATATTGAGAAATAGTATTTTCTGTTTTTTCAATAATAGTAATATCAAGTTTTTTATTCTCATAATGCTTCTTTATTTCATCAAAATACCTATATTCATCATACCAATATTCAGAGGAAACAAAAAAAACATCGGCTATAATTTTATTAACGATATTTTTTAATTCATAAACTTTCCCTTGTTCTTTTTTGATATTATTACGACATTTTTCGTGCGCAGACGTAATTTTTTTTATTATCGACTCAGAATCAGCTAAGTTAATATTATCTTTCTTCGCCCTTTTTCTGATAAATTTTAAAAAACTCATTTTTTTCAACTTTTTTTACCAAAATACTATGTTTACAATTAAATACATCAAGTTTATTTTTTATTACAATATGTTGCATAACATTATTTCTCAGAATATTACACCTCTCAATATTATCAAATACAGCAAATAATGAATTTGCATTTGCAACCTTTGTATACCTGTATTAAATCTAAGATTTTTTCACATCAAATGTAATTAATTATTAAATAATTGCACTGTTTTTTTTAAAAAAAGAATATCCGAAAAATAAATGCTAAATTAATTTTTTAAAATTGAAAAGATTCTTAATTTTGCAATATAATGTGAACATAAATATATTAACTGTTTAATTTATAAAATTATGAAGAAATCAATAATTATTCTTTCATCACTTTTAATTGCAGCCGTATTTTTTACCGGTTGTAACCCATTAACTAAAATGGTAAAAAAAGCCGGTGAGGTTGAATTTAAAACGACACCTAATCCGCTTGAAATGCACGCAAACAAAGTACCTATTGACGTAAAAGTAACATTCCCTCCCAAATATTTCGGAAAGACTGTCAAACTGGTTATCACGCCGGCATTAATTGCTGATAATAATACTTCAAATGAAGTTCTTTTTAAGACACAAACTGTTATCGGTGAAAAATTTGAAGATAACTACAAGCAAATCAGCTATAAAGAAGGAGGAATATTCTCTTTTCAAGATACTATAGCTTATGATTCTAAATACAGAGCTTCTGATTTAGAATTAAGATTCCAAATTTCAACTCAAAAAGGAAAATCTGCAAACATCACCAAAGTTAAAATTGCTGACGGTATTATAACAACTCCGGAATTAGTAGATGCAGGAATGACTGCTGACGGCGGATTAAAAAGAGGAACCGTTTTAGGCAAAATGGTTGCTGTACCTGTTACAAAACCGGAAGTTCGTATGGAGACCGAGAGTGCAAAAATTTATTTTGACCTGCAAAAGTCGACAGTAAAAAGGTCGGAGCTTAAAAAAGAAGAAATACAAAACTTAGAAAAATCAATAAAAGAGGCAGCTCAAGACCCTGACAAAGAGCTTAAGAACATTAAAATTGCAAGTTATGCTTCTCCTGACGGTCCGCAAGACTTAAATGAGGAGTTGGTAAACGAAAGAGGAAATAACTCTAAAAAAGCTTTTGACAAAGTTTTATCAAAAGAAAACATAGAACAAATTGAAAATGCAAACTTCCTGACAAGAGAAACTACACCTGCAGAAGACTGGGACGGTTTCAAAAAAATGGTCGAAGCATCGGATATGGAAGACAAAGACCTTGTTTTAAGAGTTTTAAGCATGTATTCCGATCCTGATACAAGAGAAGCTGAAATCAAAAAATTAGCTGCTGTTTATGATAATTTAAGAAAAGACATCCTTCCTATGCTGAGACGAGCAGAAATTAAATTTGAATATCAGGGAAGAGCAAAAACAGACAATGAACTTAAAAATATGTTAAAATCAAATCCTGACGGATTATATCAGGAAGAATTACTTTATGCTGCTTCTATTGCTGACGGTTGTGCAGCTAAAGAAGAAGGATACAAAACATATACCTCTAAATATCCCGAAGATTGGAAAGGATGGAATAACTTAGCAGTAATTCAAGCTAAACACGGAAATCTGTCTGAATCAAAAACAAATTTTGAAAAAGTTCTTTCTAAAAATGCAGACAATCCGCCCGCATTAAACAATCTTGGTGTTATTGCACTTGCAGAAGGTGATTTGGATAAAGCTTGGGATTATTTTGAAAGAGCAGAAAATGCAGGTTGTAAATCTCCTAACTTACATTATAATAAAGGAGTTATTCTGATAAAAAAAGCCCAATATTCAGCAGCAGTTGCCGAATTTGAAAGTG
>JALSMF010000174.1 GCA_026987795.1 Bacteroidales bacterium | reverse complement strand
TCATTTTTTATTCCGAAAGCAATTAAACCGTTGTATGCCCCTACATATCCCGCCCAATTACCGAAAGCTACCAATCGAATTCCGTTTTTATCGGTAAGATATTCATAATCAATCATTTTTATTTTTTTTTCAAGAAAAGCCTGCAATAACGAACGGTTATACTCTTGTTCTTTTGCCGTATGAGAAAAAAACAAATAGGTTTTATCGTTTATAAGCTCAGGAATACTAACTTCTTTAACACCTATAAGAATATCGCAATGACTTACATCATTAACGACCCGCAAACCGAGTTTTGAATATTCGTCATCTTTATAGGCTCTGATATCACTTGATTGAATAAAAAGTTCCGTATTCGGAAATTTCTTTACAAATTCGACTGCCTGTTCCGGAGACAATGCTGTTCTTCTGTCCGGCGGCGTCTTTGTTTCTTTTAATATTCCTACATTAAATTTCTTTTTCATATTTCTTACTTTTAAATCTTTTTTGCAAAAATAGCAGATTTACGGCATTTTTTTTTACTTGAGAAGTAAATAATAATAATTTTGCGGAAAAGTAATAAGAAAATTTGTTTTTTTCTTTATTCAGCATAATTTTTGCTGTGTATTTATTAAAACAACCTAAAGGGGTCGTTTTTGGTTTTGACAGCAAGGATAATGAATGTGTAAGCATGCCGAGCAATGTTGATTAGCTCGTAAAACTGTTCAGCAAAACAATAAAAGGCGATAATAATAATTACGCTCTCGCTGCATAACCGAAGTTTAGTAGGTTAGTGCTTAATCCTGCACAAAGTTGCAGGACGAGATGTCTCTCAAAAGGGATTTCCCGATTCCTTTTTGAACAGAGGCACCGATAACATCGGGATAGTTTCGGCAATGCTTCGATGTCGAAATGAAACTTAAGAAGCTAAGCTTTAATATTGGGTGTCCTTTCCCGAATTAAAGTCGAAAATCAATAAAGGAATAAGCATGTAGAAAGCACTTTTGTTACTTGTTTGGACGCGGGTTCGACTCCCGCCGGCTCCACAGAAAGCAAAAAAGAGCTGTATTTGAATATACGGCTCTTTTTTCATAATACTGTATAGTTCTTTGCATTACAGACGGCTATTCAGCCAACTCAGAATATCATTATAAACTTCATTTCTGTTGGTTTCGTTTAATGTTTCATGTCGCGCACCTTCATATAATTTCATTGAAATATCTTTAATTCCTGCATTTTTATACATTTCGAAAACATCTTTTACCTGTTTCCCGTTTTTGCTTACAGGGTCTTTATCTCCTGCAAACAAATACACAGGTAAATCTTTTCTTACTTTATTTACCGTTTCCGGTTTGTTAACATATTCAAGTCCTTTCATCATATCGTTATAAAATCCTACGGAAAAAACCGCACCGCAATACGGATCGTTTACGTATTTATCAACTTGTTTTTCGTCTCGGCTCAACCAGTCAAATTTTGTTCTGTTAGGCTTAAATGCTTTATTAAAATCACCAAAAGATAAACTGTCCATTAACGGGCTCGGACTGTCTTTTTTCTTGAAAAGCATAATTATACTTGTAAGAACAATTCCTATTTTGCCGAGTAATCCGGCACTTCCGGTTGTTCCCGAAAGTATTACTCCTTTTACAGAGTCTTCATAATCTGCAATGTATGTGCGTGTTACAAATGTTCCCATACTGTGACCGAGCAGAAATAAGGGTAAGTCGGAGGAGTCGGTTTTTACGGTTTCAATCATTTTTTTTAAGTCTGCCGTTACTTTCCTCCATCCGTTTTTATCAGCAAAAAAGCCTTGTTTGTCAATATTACCGGCTGTTTTTCCGTGTCCTCTTTGGTCGTATGCATATACGTTAAAGCCGTTTTCAGTTAAAAAATCGGCAAAACTGTCATACCGTTGTGCATGCTCTGCCATTCCGTGTACTATAATAACATTTGCTTTCGGTTTTTCCGCCGTATGTTTATAATAAACAATATTAATATTATCTTCGGTTTTGAACGTATGCTCTGATTTTGCCATAATTTTTGTTTTTAAATTATTTATAAATTTCTCACATCTAAAATAACATCAGAAAATCTGTCGCTGTCTGCAATAATATTTAACAATTTTTCGGCAGTGCTTTCAGGACTTGACAATAAGTCATTATTTTTCAAATTTACAAATTTTTCAACATCTGAAAAATGTTTTTCCGGTGTTTTTCTTATTTGCTCCTGCATCGCTGTTTCTATAACTCCGGGAGCAACAGAGAATATTTTTATCCTGTTCTCTTCAGGGTAAAATGATTGTTCAAGGTTTATATTTTGAGAGTACATATCTAAAGCAGCTTTTGAAGCACAATATACACTCCACGCATCAACGGTATGCCGTCCTGCTCCGGAACTGACGTTTAAAATTGTTCGTTTATTTTTGTAATCTTGGTATTTTTTAATAAAGTTATTTATCAAAATGCTCGGAGAAACAATATTTACATTATAATCGTTAATGATATTTTTGTTTTTTTGCATCCCGATTCTTTTAATTTCCGACATAACACCTGCATTGTTAATCAGTACTATCTCAGACGAATCCGAAATTTCGGGAAATTTGTAGTTTTGGGTATTATCCGGCTTTGACAAATCTATGTCAGAGTGATTGTAATTTCTGTGAGAAATCGTGCAATTTCGTGATATTCCGTAAACCTTTACATTTTCTTTTTTCAGAACATTTTCTGCTATAGCTTTTCCTATACCTCTGCTTGTTCCGGTTATAAAATAGTATTTCATTTGTGCTGCAAGTTTAAAGTTTAGAACTTTTAAAGTAAATAAAAATTATGTATTTTTATGATTTTCGTTTAAATTTATCTCTTAACCATTTAGGCCCTATAATTACACCTGCAAGTAAATACGGATAATAAGTAAAAAGTCTCCATACAAAAGCCGTTATAACTGCAATACCTGCTGCCTGAGGCATA
>JALSMF010000173.1 GCA_026987795.1 Bacteroidales bacterium | reverse complement strand
TAACGAATCTGTTCCCGAATTGTGCTTTACTTGTCATGACGATATTCAGACAATATTGCGGGAATCAAAACATATTCACAAAGTTTCGGAGGGCAAAAATGACTGCAATTCTTGTCATTCGCCTCACGCATCCGGAAATAATAAAATATTAAGAGAAGAACAGACAACACTTTGCTTAAAATGCCATAACAAAACTATAAATACCGGAACAAAAACAATTGAAAACATAAATGCAAAGCTTTTAACTGCAAAGTACAAACATCCGCCGCTTGAGGAAGGGTGTTCAGTGTGTCATAATCCGCACGGCTCTGAAAATACTTCATTATTGATAAGTAGCTTTCCCGAAAGTGAGTATGTAAAATCCGAAGTCAGTAACTTTGAATTATGCTTCAACTGTCACGATACAGAATTAATTGAGAAAGAAATATCCGAAACCGCAACAAATTTCAGAAACGGGAATGAAAATATGCACTATCTGCATATAAACGGTGATAAAGGACGAAATTGTAACCTGTGTCATGATATGCATGCATCAAAAAACAAATTTTTGATTAAAAAAAGGACAAAATTCGGGACATGGAATATGCCTTTGAACTTTATACCTTTTGAAAACGGAGGTTCCTGCAATACAGGATGCCACACCAAAAAAACATATGACAGAACAAGTCCGATAAAATACGGCTATGTTCCGCCGCAAGATTCCCTATCCGGAACAAATAGCAACGTACAAAAGGATACGATAAATAATGTTAAAACAGTTGAAAATATAAAAGACACAATTCCTGATAAACAAGAATTTTATGCTGATACCGATACAAATAATATTATTGATGCAAAAACAGACTCATCTTTAAAAGAAAATATTACGGACAAAAAAGATACGGTAATTATAAATAATGAAGAGAAATTTTATGAAGCAGATACTAAAACAACATTATACGATACCGTAAACATAAAGAATCCTAATGTTTATTATGCCGATACAGTTAAAAACATTAAAGATACGGTTGTTGACAAAAATAAAAATGCGGAGAAAGAAAAATCAAACGAAACAATATCGGATATAAATAAAGAAAAGCCTGATACTGCAGAGGTATATGACTTTAAAGAAGAGAAAATACAGAATACGGAAGATAAAGAAAAGATACAGGAAATTCCTGTTGTTATTTCCGAAAAGAATAAAGAGATAAAAAAAACAGAAACCGAAGCTTTTGAAAAAATAAAAAATTTGAAAATTTATTTTGAATTCGGAAAAACTGATTTTGCAAAACCGGCAGAATATGCAGTAGATAAGGTGTATAAATTCTTAAAAGAATACCCTGAAAGCTCAATAATAATCTGCGGATATACCGATGATATAGGAAGTGAAAAATATAATCTCGGTCTTTCAAAAAAAAGAGCGGAAACAGTGAAGAAAGTCTTAATTGCAAAAGGAATACTGCCCAAAAGAATAAAGGTAAAAGCATACGGGGAAACAAACCCTGCCGACACAAATGAAACAGAAAAAGGCAGGGCTAACAACAGGCGAACAGAATTTCAACTTAAATAACAAACAAACATTTTTAAAAACTCTTAAAATATTCAAAATGTATAGATTAAAGCAGATATTTTTATCGGTTATTTTTGGGCTGTGGCTTGCGGGAATCGTCAATGCTCAGACAAATGATGAATGTATGATGTGTCATGAGGATAAGACACTGACAACCGTAAAAAACGGCAGGGAAATCTCGTTATATGTAAATATAGAAAAACTTAAAAAATCGGCACATCAAAAAGTCGAATGTATATCTTGTCATAAAGACCTATCCGGAACAGAATTTCCGCATAAAGAGAGCGTAAATAAGGTAAATTGCGGCAGTTGTCATAAAGAATATTCAATACTGGTTAAAAATGATATCCATAATACCATATTAAAAAATACGTGTAAAAATCCTCCCGGCTGTAAAACATGTCATAGCACTCATCATGTAAAGAGACCTGCAGAAGTTGTTAACAAATCGAAAGAATTTTGCGGAAAATGCCATAAAGAGCCTGTCCTGTCAGCAAAATACCATATTTCAAGCGGTGTAAACCAAAGTTGTTTGGATTGCCATAAAGATACTGACTATAAAACTAAATTAAATAACTCTGTTCATAAAAAATTAGAATGCTCAAACTGTCACGGCTATGTCGTAAATAATATGAAAGAGCACGAAAAAGAGGGTATACGCCCGAGTGCCGACTGCTATCTTTGCCACGGGTCAATAGCAACAGAACATAAAGAAAGTATTCACGGGATTTCACTTTCCGAAGGTATGTTCGAATCTGCACAATGCTGGAATTGTCACGGTTCACACGAAATAAAAAAAGTAACATCGGAAGACAGTCCTGTTTACCCCACAAATCTTGTAAAAACTTGCGGGAAATGTCATGATGATGATACCTTCTCGGAGAAACATTATTCAACAGTCAAACATCCTGCAAAATTATATTCAACATCAGTTCACGGAAAATTAGTTGAAAAGGGACGGTTAGATGCTGCTTACTGTACAACCTGTCACGGTGTTCATAATATAAAAAACAGAATACAGCCGGGGTCTTCAATTTCAAGTTTAGGAGTATCAAAATCCTGCGGAAAGTGCCATGAAGAAATTCAGAAAGAATACGAACAGTCAATACACTGGATAGCAGTTAAAAAGGGAGTAGGAGAGTCTCCTACTTGTAATGACTGTCATAGTGAACACAGCATAAAGGAAATAAACACAATAGACAAACGAAAAGAAATTGAAAAATTGCAGGAAAAAACTTGTCTGGAGTGCCATCAAAACTTATTACTTTCCGAACGTTTCGGCATTGAAGGAGAGAGTGCCGGCAGCTATCAGGACAGTTATCACGGTTTAGCCGTTATGAGAGGCGATGAGGATGCTGCAATGTGTATTGATTGTCACGGTGTTCATAAAATATTA
>JALSMF010000172.1 GCA_026987795.1 Bacteroidales bacterium | reverse complement strand
CGCAGCGCCATCGACTACAACATTCCGCTCATCACCAATGCCCGTTTGGCAAGCGCCTTTATTTATTCCATTTGTAAGCACAGCAAACAAACATTAAGCATAAAAAGTTGGAACGAGTATTTTGATGAATGAGCGAACACCAAAATTGAGCCATTATATATAGAAGCGCCAATCCGTTAAGCTCAACAGATTGGCGTTTCTTAAAGAAGATAAGCACTCAATTTAGATTTTATCTTCATGTATTTACATATCCGGTTCATTCACTCATTTCATCATCCACAATTCAATCATCCACAATTCAATCATTCACTCATTCAATCATTCACTCATTCACTCATTCACTCATTCACTCATTCAATCATTCAATCATTCAATCATTCAATCATCCGCCGGTAGTCGGACAAGTTTCACTCATTTCTTCTTGGGCGGCGAACGGGCTTTCCGCTCATAGTCCCGATGATGAAAAATAACAAAACCATAAAGGGCAAAGGAGCTTCCGCTGGTCGCTCTTTCCCCTTTGGTTTTGTATATTTTTCACTATCGGGAGCTATCCGCTGCAATCCCTGCCGCAGCTCACCGAAAGCTGTCCGTGTACGAAAGCGCCAAACCTGTCAGTGTGCGTAAGCACCTGACAGTGTTTGAACTAAAAAAACGGTTTTTTTGACAGCACCTGACAGTGTTTTTTCCATGAAAACCTTTATTTGCTCTTTTTAAAAATAAAAAAGCTTTTAAACAAAAAGACATTGACAGGAGCTTCGCACGCTGTCAAGTCAAAAAAATACCATATTATAAACTTTCAAGAAACTTCATCATCTTGCAAAGTAAAATATATAGAATATGTCTATATCCCTTAGTACGGGTAATACAGACGATAAACCACTTGTTGCTTTAGGGCGCATTGCGACAATTGTCGAAAAGGGGATGAAAAAGGATAATGAATATATACAGACATTGGTGTCAACGTCCGAAAGAAAATAATCGACAGTTCTTGCGAAAGTCAAAATTTGGAGTTTTGTTTTTTTTTATTAGCTTTGTTAAGCAAGGTAAAAAAAGTTTTTGTGTTTAGATGCATCGCGCACGGAACCTTTAAGAAGAAAAATAAAAGAAAAATATAAACAATTGTTCTTACCCCTCCAATTCGGCGGTATAAGAACAATGAATATACACAACCGTTCTGCACAATATAAAAAGGGAATATGATGATAATAAATCTACCAAAATTAGAAAAAACATATTGGGAACAAAGAGGTAGTAAAAATACAATAAAGCAATTAATTATTCCAGAAAGAGAAATTTCTTTCAGTTTTGTTTCTAATCACCGCGGGTATTCTATAATTGAATCTAATGGAGTTCAATATTGTTTAGTAAAAAATGAATACAATAATCAGAATGGGTACGATTATGTCATTAAAGTAAATAAAAGTGTTAATGAAGAAAGGCTAAATTCTGGTTCTGTTAAATTTTTAAAATGGTTAAAACATCCATTAGAAAAAACATATTCCAGTGAAGAGATTTTAAATTCTTGGAAAGATAAATTTAATTTTATTGAAGAAAATATAGAAGAAGAAATAAATGGATTAAGGGAGCCTCAAATTGCAGCATTATACTCAATACTAAGTCATTTAAAAGTTTCTAATGAAATTGGAACTGTTGTTATGCCGACAGGAACAGGAAAAACGGAAGTAATGTTGGCGACCCTTGTGTCAAAAAGAATAAGTAAATTATTAATTGTTGTCCCGTCAGACGCTTTGAGAGAACAAATTTTTAATAAATTTTACTCATTAGGTTTGTTGAAAAAATTCAATATTCTTTCAGAAGATTCTTTATTTCCAAAAGTAGGAATATTAAAACAAAATTTTCAAAACCTATATGATTTAAATGCATTCATTGATAATAGCAACGTAGTTGTAACAACTATGAGTATTCTTGCAAGAAATAGTTCTGAGTTTATGGCGGAAATATCAAGTAGTTTTGATTATGTATTTATTGATGAAGCACATCATATTGAAGCTAATTCTTGGAAAAAAGTTCGTAGTTTTTTTGATAAAAAACAAATATTGCAATTTACAGCAACACCATTTAGGAATGATGGAAAGAGATTAGAAGGTAAGATTATTTTTAATTTTCCTTTAAAAAAAGCACAGGAACAAGGATATTTTAAGCCAATTAATTTTATTCCTGTTAGAGAATATGATTTAAAAAAAGGTGATATTCTAATAGCCGAAAAAGCCGTTGAACAATTACGAAATGATTTATCAAATAATTACGAACATATTTTAATGGCAAGGTGTGCTAATAAAAAAAGAGCAAAAGAAATATATCAAATTTATGCTGAAAGATTCAGTGATTTGAACCCTGTTCTGATTCATTCTTCTATTCATAGAAAAAAAGAAATTGTTGAATCTATTATTCGGGGTGAGCACAAAATTATTGTTGCTGTAAATATGTTAGGTGAAGGATTTGATTTACCACAATTGAAAATAGCAGCTTTTCACGATATTAGAAAAAGTTTACCAGTAACATTGCAATTTGCAGGAAGATTTACAAGAACTTCAATGGATAACAGGCTTAGCAATGCTACTTTCATAGCTAATTTAGCCGACTCGAAAGTGGAAGATGAGTTAAGCGAATTATATGCCCAAGATTCTGATTGGAATTTATTGTTATCAACTTTAAGTTCTGGACGAATTGACGAACAGATAGATTTTGACGAGTTTATTCGTGGTTTTCAAGACATTGATAATTCAAAAATTCCATTTCAAAATATTAGGTTTGCATTAAGCACAGTTGTATTTAAAAACAACTCAGACTCATATAGTTTAAAAGATTTTGAAAGAGGTATTCGTAACTTTGATGAACTTGAATATAAATTTTATGATTATAATACTTCATCAAGAACATTAGTTTTTATTAGTGCTGAACGTAGTGAGATAGAATGGGTTAATT
>JALSMF010000171.1 GCA_026987795.1 Bacteroidales bacterium | reverse complement strand
AGTGTCCGAACTGGTCGGTAGCATAAAATCTTTTCAAATCCGGAAATTTGCTGTTGTAAACTTTTTCTGAAACTATCAGCATCCCTACTCTTTGCCCTGCATAGCTGAAAGCTTTTGAGCTTGATATAAGCATTGTCCAATTATCTGTATATTTTGCTACAGTAGGCTGATAAGGCGGTTCTCCGGGTTTTGAATAATCTTTTCTGAAATCCATACCGAAATATGCTAAGTCTTCAATAACTATAATATTATGCTTTGTTGCCAATTCGCCTATTATTTGTAATTCTTCATCGGTAAAGCTTATCCATGTAGGGTTATTAGGATTTGAATATAAGATTGAACTTATTCTTTTTTCGGTTATAAGCTCTTCAAGTTTTTTTCTTAATTTTTTGCCTCTGTAATTAAAAACATCAAAAGCATCATATTCGTAACCCAGCACTTTAATTTGAAGTTTTTGAACAGGAAACCCGGGGTCTATAAATAAGACTCCTCTTTTATTTCTGTCGGTTCGGTTAGCAACCATAAAAAGAGCCGTACTGCCTTGTGCCGAACCTACGGTTACAAAGCAATAATCCGGAGAAATATCAATGTCCAAAAAGTTTTTTACAAATCTTGACATTTCATTCTTCAAAGATTTTACACCTTCAATAGGAGCATATTTTGACGCATATCCGGCTTTAAAGGCTTTTATTTCAGCCTCAAGAGCTATTCCCGAAACATCTAAACCGGGCACACCCATTTCCATTCTCATAAACTTTACACCCGATTCTTTTTCAATCATATTTGCCATTTTTACTATTTCTCTTATAGATGCTTCACCTATATCTTTAAACGGCATATTTTGCAAAATTTTATCAACTGTTTCTTTTTTAAGAGGAACATTGTTATTTTTCATATCTTTTATTTTAAAAAATTTCATAAAAAAAGCCGAGAGTTTGTTTTCTCGGCTGATTAACTACAGGTTATTTTTGGCATAGCCAAACACTTTTTTAATAATATCACTTGTATACTGATAAGGATTTGCCCTTATCTTTTTTTCTTCTTCGGCTACTTTATAAAACAAGCCGTCAAGTGCTCTGCGAGTAACATAATCGCCTAAACTTGTATTCACTTTCGGCTTTCCTATAAAAGGAGCAACTTTATTATATAGTGTGGTTGTTTGTGTCCAAGCCTGATTTGTCGAAATATTTCCTACTAATTTCTTATTTAATGAATTATTTATTTTCGGAGCAAATGCTGATTTTAACTGATTATAGGTTTTATTTTTTAAATAGTTTGTTGCGGCGGTATTACTGCCTTTAAGAATTGCCATACCATCCTGAATTGTCATTGATTTTACGGCATTTATGAAAATCGGCTTTGCTTCTATTGCCGCATCTTCTGCCGACCGATTAATTCTTAAAACCAAATCATCCATCATCTTATCTCCCAAACCCGGAACTTTTCTGATATTTTCTGTAATTACATTCGCTTCCGGCGGAAGCAAAATTTTAACGGCGGCATCTTTAAAATAACCGTCTGTTCTATGCAGGATATTCGATGAAGATACTGCACCGGTTGTGAGAGCCTCTTTAAGACCTTGTATTATCTCCGAATTTGTTAAGGTTGACTGCGTTGAGGCTTCGTCAAGGATTTGCTGCAAAACATCGCAAGAACCGAATGAAAAAGTTGCTGATATAAAAAATATTATTGCAATTCGTTTCATATTATTATTTTTATGTTTTTAATTCAGTAAAATTGCAAATTAAATTATAAAAATCAAAATTTGTTTTCGGTTTATAAAACATACTTTTTCATATGCTGCGACATCTGTATATTCTCCTTTTTGTTATGTTTTTTTGTTTTTCTTCCGGCAAAGCTCAATTCTTCACAAATGAAGACTGCGGATATACCGGAACTTACAATCTGTGTAATCATAACAGCTTTAGTAAATACATGCAGGATTTTAGTCTGCAAAAAAAACCGGAATACATAATTCCCGTAAAATTCTGGGTGATAAGAGATAATGACGGAAAAAGTAAAATTGATGCATATTATCTGAAAAAACAAATTCAATATCTTAATTATTATTACTCAACAACCAATACAGGTATAAGCTTTTCCTTAAGACCGGATTATGAATTTATCGACAAAAGTAAGTTTCTTAATTTAAAATATTTTCTGCAGTCTCCGTTCATAATTTTAAATAAAAAATCAAAATGCTGTATAAACGTTGTCATAGCTAATAAATTAATAAAGAACAAGTTTATTAAATCAAGAAAAAAAAAATATGCAGGAACTTTTAACCCTTTTTCAAGGGTTATTATTATATCAAGAGGAAGTTCTACCTCTACGTTATCGCACGAAACAGGACATTATCTCGGTTTAAAACATCCCCACAGAGGATGGAAGCACAAGTGGTTTCAAGAACCTGTCAGCAGAACAAAAAAAATGTTTCTAAGTAAAAAACTTATGTGTGAAAAGAAAGGAGATAAACTTTGTGATACACCTGCCGAACCTAATCTCACTAATTATACAGATTCAAAATGCAATTATACGGGATGGAATGTTAAAGACAAATACGGCGAAATATATAGACCTGACACACATAATATAATGTCATACACAAATAACAGAGAATGCAGAAATAAATTTACGCCGGAACAAATTGCTCTTATGCACTATTCCTTATCTGAAAATAAATACGGAAAATTTTGGAAAACAGATTTGCCCGAAAATAAAAAATATTTACCTGACGCTTTTGAACCTGACAATTGCAAAAAAAATGCCTCCGAAATTTCTTTAAATACCCCTCAAATTCATTCATTTAATAAATTCTGTGCAAGTAAGAAAAAAAACATTGCAGATACGGTTGATTGGATGTATTTTAATATTAAAACAATTGAACCTCAAAGTTTAAAATTATCTCTTACCGGTATTAATTGCAATTTTTCAGAAATTCACATAAGTGTTTATGAT
>JALSMF010000170.1 GCA_026987795.1 Bacteroidales bacterium | reverse complement strand
AAATTGAAGATATTGAACGACTGATGGTCAGTCAATAAAAATAGGGTAATTTATTTCCGGTATTAAATCTCTTTCGGCAGCTTCGGAATACAAGGTTTTTATTGCTTGTTTTCCCGTTTTGCCCAAGTCAAGCGAATATTCGTTAACATATAAATCAATATGTTTTTTCATTACTTCGGCATCCATTTCTTGGGCATATTGTCGGATATATTCTAAACTTGAAGCGGGATTTTTATAGGCATATTCAATACTGTGTTTTATTATACGACTTATTTTTTTTTGCAGACTTTTTTGATATTTCCTATGAATGACAATTCCGCCTAAAGGAATAGGCATTTTTGTTTTTGTTTCCCAAAACTCGCCTAAATCAATGATTTTTTTCAACCCTTTGGCTTCATATGTAAACCTGTTTTCGTGAATTATAAGCCCGGCATCAACTTCTTCGTCCGAAACTGCATTTTCGATATCGGAAAAAAGATACGAGATTTTATTTTTTGCCTGCGGATATGCAATACCGAGAAGCAAATTTGCCGTTGTGTATTTTCCCGGTATCGCAATTTTAAGTTCATTTACCTCATCGGGATATATTTTTCTTTTACTTATAAGAAGCGGTCCGTTATTATTTCCCAAAGCACTGCCGGCATTCAGCAAAACATAATTTTCAGCTGCATAAGCATAAGCATGGTAACTTAATTTTGTTATGTCAATTTCTGCTTCAAACGCCTTTTGGTTTAACTCTTCGACATCTGCAAGAATTAATTCAAAATCAATGCCTTCGGTATCAATTTTATGATGAACGGCGGCATCAAAAATAAAGGTATCATTGGGGCAGGTAGAAAAACCGAGTGTCAGTTTCATTATTTTATAATTATTTCTTGATTCTTATCAGATATTTTTCTTGATATTCTGAAAAGTTCATCACCCAAATTATCCAGGGCGAGAGGAATATCCCATTTTTTTTTGTTTCGTTCTTCGACCATATTTGAAACTGCTCTTATTTGCAAAAAATTAATTTTTTCCTGTATGCAAACATAAGCTACAGCAGCACCTTCAGTACTTTCAATGTCCGGACTGAATTTTTCTCTGCGAAATTCAATTTGTTCCTTATTGCCGGAAACATTGTTAACGGTAATTGCCGTAACTTTAGGAAGTTCAGTATCAATATTACTTTTCAGTCGGTTATATAATTTTCCGCTGCTGAAAGGTCGTATATCCGGTTTTAAAAGTCCTTCTTCAAACAGTGTTTTAAACGTGTTATCTTTGTACGTTACACCCATATCGGCAAATTCGTCCATTATAACGCTGACACAATCGCCGACACTTAAATCTTCACTATAACTGCCGCATATCCCGGCATTAATAACCAAATTATATTTTTCCGAAAGTATTTTTTTTGTGAAAGAATAACTTGTCAAGGGTATTCCTATTCCGGAAATAAAAATTTCAAACCGGGTATTATTTAATTTAAAGAATTTTCCTTTATTAAGATTAATATTTTTCTCAATTAACTTATTCTGCAAACTTTCCGCTTCAATATCAGAAGCAAAAACTATTAATATTTCCGATTTTTCTTTCAAAATACTTTTTTAAATACGATTTATTTTATTTTTACAAAATTATTAAAAAATACAAAGAATGAAAATAATAAGCAAAGGCAACGGTATTGATGAAGATTTCGGATATGTCAGGATTGACAGCTGGAATGATGAAGCTACAGTAAAAATTGCAGAGCATTATAAAGAAATTTTGAAATTAATAGGCGAAGACGTTACACGGGAAGGTTTGGAAAAAACACCCGTAAGAATAGCCAAAGCCGTTCAGTTTATGATGCAGGGCTACAACAGCGACCCGGCAGAAATCATTAAAAGTGCCTTATTTAAAGAAGATTATAAAGAAATGGTTATCGTAAAAGATATTGATTTGTATTCGATGTGCGAACACCATATGCTGCCGTTTTACGGAAAAGCCCACGTGGCTTACATTCCTAACGAGTATATTACCGGCTTAAGCAAAATTGCCCGCGTTGTAGAAGCATATTCAAGACGAATGCAGGTACAGGAGCGTATGACGATGCAGATAAGAGATACAATTGAAGAAACATTAAAGCCTCTCGGAGTTGCCGTAGTTATTGAGGCATCGCATATGTGTATGCGAATAAGAGGTGTGCAAAAACAAAATTCGGTTACGACGACTTCGGCATTTACCGGTGCATTTACCAATGCAAAAACCAGAGAGGAATTTATTCACCTTATCGGTGCAAATCTTATTTAAATTATTATGTCAAAAAAGTTACTGTACCTCTTTTTACCGGCATTCTTTTTTACTTCTGGCTTATTTTCACAGGATATCGTAAGAGAGTTTGTAATTTTAAACTCCGGAGATACTGTTTTTCCGAAAATTATTAAAAAATATAAATACACAAATAAAGATAAGCTTACTTTCAAAAACAGCAGTTCAAAATATAAAACACTTACTGCCGGAGCATTAAAAAAATATTTTGACGGAGAGTTTTTTTATATTTCTGAAAAAGTATCAAATACAAACACATTTGTTTTAATAAATTACTATGCCGACGGTTTCTGCAAAATAGGCATTTCGTATGATGACAGCGGAAAGGAATTATTTTTTCTTAACAACTCAGAAACTATTATACCGTTAGATGAATACAAATATAACTTGCATGATGTTTTCAAAAAATATCTCATACGATATGACGATTTTTCAAAACAATATTCGGAAAAAATATATTACGATTACAAATCTTTGGGTAATTTTATTTCTGCATATAACGAATTTATAAACCCGGAGATTTACAAAAAAAGCGAATATAAGAACCGGCAATCTTTCAATTATTTATTAAGCATAATGCCGTATAATTTCGGAAAATCTTTTCGCAGTTCAGATATAATTCTCAACGGTTTTCGGATTTTTGACATTAAACTTTCCGCTAAAAATAAATTTTCACGCTCATTTTCATTACTTAC
>JALSMF010000169.1 GCA_026987795.1 Bacteroidales bacterium | reverse complement strand
TTTAATATCGTTTGTAAATTTCCAGTTTGCTAATGATATTATCAGAGCATTATCAGAAAAATCATTTTCCGGTAAGGCAACGTTGTTGGGTGAAATATAGCCCGGCAACACTTCTCTTCCTCCGTAATCCCAGGCTTTCAGAAAAGCACTGACTGATCGTATGTAAATTTTTCTCCAAATATTTGCATTATCAATATGCCCCGATGCCTGTATTTCTGCAATTGTTCTGATTTTGTCCCAAGCCGTAAGCATATTGAGGTATGAAGATATTAAGGTGTTTTCGGATGTGTTTGCACAACCGAAACGTGCCGTAACAGGCAGGTCGAACGGATAGCCGCCGAGAGATATTTGTCGGAATAATGTTTCGAGTCCTTCTTTTGTTTTAAGGCTTTTGTCAATTGATATATGCAGGTTATAGTGTTTACCTTTAGCGGTATTAATGCTCATTCGGTAGTGTTTGGTGTTTTTGTAGCTTTTAATTCCTGATACCCAAATTCCGTTTTCCGGTATATTTTTAAAATTAAAGTTAAAATCGTCATAGATAAGAAAAATTGCTTGTTTTAATGAATTATTTGCCGCTAATTTTGATATTAATTCTTTCTTATCGTCCTCTTCGATGTCGTCATCAAAAATTATTTTTTCCGTAAGTTGTTTTTCCGATATTTTATCTTGTTTTTTTGTTACGTATTTTTCAAAATTATCGTAAAGTTCAAAAAAATATTTTTTTGCTTTTTTGGACAAAACGGGTTCTTTTTTCAGGAGAATCCATGAGGCAAACTCGGCTCTCAAAGACTTATAGTATTTAGGATGGTTTATTCCGAATTTCAGTAAAAGTTTAAAAATATTGTCAAATTGTTTTATGGTATTTTTATCTGCAGGCCAATTAAGGCTTTCTCTGTATTGGTGCATTCTTTTTCTTATAATGTCCAATTGTCTTAAAGAAAAAGTTGTTTTTGCCAAAGCGTTTATACTTTTTTCGTTAAGGAATGTTTTTCCTGAGTTTATGAAAGCCGGCAAAAGTTCTGCAAAGTTAGGGTCGGGGTCTTTTGATAATAAAATTCTGTATGCTTCAATTCTTATATTTTCATTTTTATGGGAGGCAAGTGCTTCTAATCTGCGGCGAATTATTTCAGCTTTATTTTTTTCGTATTCGGGGAAAATTGTTTCAATTTGACGGAGGCTTTCTTCGGCATTTTTTATGTTTCCGTGTAAAGCGACGGATATTAATTGATTTAACAGTGTTAAATCCGAATCATCGGGAACGGAGAGGCGTGCAATTTCAGAAGATTCATAAGTTTTTATATTTTCTTCCGGAAGGCATATCTGATGTGCAAAATCTTTAAAAGAGGTGTCATAACTTACCTTGCAGGGTGAGAAATTAATAAGCTCCGGATTTCCCGTCCATAATTTAGGTTGTCTTATAAGCCTTCCTAAATCAATTGTATTTTTATTTATTTTGTAGTTTAAGTCGCCTATTGTATAAGTATTTTTGTGTTTTGCTTTTTTTATTTTTAAAAATTTGTTTTCAACTTTATTATATAATCCGTTTCTTGTTTTTATTATATCTGTTTCTAAAATTCCGGAGTCACGATAAAACCAGCGTGGGATAATAACATCGAAAGAATTGAATTTAAATGTTATATTATTTGATTTATAAAGTTCTTTTATAAGGGTTTCAAAATTTTTCTCGATAATTTTTCTTTTGAAAGAGCCTTTAGGTGTAAGCTCACCTTTTTCTTTAGAGAAATCTCTGTTTGCTATGCTGAAATTTATGATTCTTTCGTAAGGAGCTAAATCTTTGTTTGCCGTCATTACAATTTGATGAAAATACTCCTGAATGTTTTCTTCTTTTGAAGAGTTTTTTATAACGGGGTCTTCTTTATCCGGGATAATAAGAAGAACGTTGTACGGTTTTCCGTCGCCTACCAAAAACGTGCGTTTAATTCCGGGTACGCCGGCAAATTTTTTTTCAATTATCAAAGGAGCTATTGTTTGTCCTTTATTGTTTTTGTATATGTCTTTTACTCTGTCTATTATTTGATGATGTCTTGTTTCGTCAATTTTAAAAATATCTCCGGTAGGAAGCCAATAATCTTCTTCTTCAGGGTAAGGAATAATATCGTCAGGTCCGGCATCTTCAAGGTATTTTGCAATATAATGACCTTTAATTTCGAGTTCACCGGTATCTTTTAATCTTGTTTGGGTACCGGGTAACGGTATTCCGGTGGAATTTTCTTTGTAATCGTTTGAGGGTGTCATAGTTATGCCGCCGGTAGCTTCGGTCATGCCGAAACCACTGTTAAGGGCAATTCCGTGTTTATGGAAGAATCTGAATATCTTCGGGTCAAGATATCCTGCAGCTGATAATCCCCATCGGAGGTTTTTTCCTGTTATCTTCTGTATTTTTTCAATTGCCTCTTTTTCTGTTTCTGTTCCGTTTAATATTTTAATGCAGGATTCGTAGATTTGCACCCATCTTACGGGTACGCTTATAAAACCGGTCGGGTTTTCTTTCGGAAATAAGGATAAAAGCGTATCAGAGGAGGTATCTCCGGCAAAAACATAAGTTCCGCTCCAAAAAATGCTTCCTGTAAGTTCGAGGTATCTGCCGAAAGTATGAAATAGCGGGAGGTAGCATATCATTTTTTCGTCATTTCCGACTTGCGGGAGGGCTAATGCTCTTGCAAATCGTTTTATTATTATGTTATACATTGAGAATGACACGCCTTTAGGCATACCGGTACTGCCCGAAGTAAACATTGCGGTTGCAACTTGGTTTAACGGTTTAGGTTTTATTTTGCCGAGTGCTTTATCAGCATTTGACAGTGTTATTTTTTTACTTTCTTTGTTCAGATAGAAATCTACTCCTTTATAATTTGCATATTGACTTTTGGTTGTGATTATTTTAAAATTAGTTTTTACCGAGTTTTTAATTCTGTTAAGTTTGTCAATTCTTTCCGGAATGTCTGTTATTACAATGTTTATATCCAATAAATCA
>JALSMF010000168.1 GCA_026987795.1 Bacteroidales bacterium | reverse complement strand
AACATAAATTAAAATTTAAAGCATGGGACGTTTACAATAACTCTTCCGAAGAATATCTTGACTTTACGGTCGTTGAAACACAAAACTTATCAATTGACAGGTTACTTAACTATCCCAATCCGTTTACCACTCATACCGATTTTTGGTTTGAGCATAATCAAGCCGGACAAGACTTAGATGTCCTTATCCAAATTTTTACCGTTTCCGGAAAATTAGTAAAAACCATTGAAGCCGGTTTTACTGCCGACGGTTACCGTGCAGGACCTTTCGCCTGGGACGGCACCGATGATTTCGGAAATCGCATAGGAAGAGGAGTGTATGTTTACAGAGTAAAATTACGTTCTCCTGCGGGTGAAGTTGCCGAAAAATTTGAAAAACTTCTGATTCTTAAATAAAAAACCGAAACTTGAAACCTGAAAACAGATTTACAGATTTTTTGAATTTAATAATTCGTAAAAACAAGTTAGATTTATCAGTAAAAGAAAAATTCATTTTTTTATCTTACGAAAATTATTTATCAAATACTAATTCTGAAAATAAATTTATAATTTATGAAGACTGGTGGCGGTATAAACCCGAAGTCATAAAAAGCAAAGTAAAGTCAATACTCAAATTAAGTACGCGAATTTATGCAAGACAATGCACCGTAAAAAAAATAAACAAACCCGAAGCCGATAATTTTCTTCATGAAAACCATATTTACGGAACAACTAATTCAAAAGTAAAATACGGTTTGTTTTTTAACGAAACCTTGTTCGGGCTTGCAACATTTGCTTCACAAAGACAATTTAAAGACAACAGCCGCTCGGCGGAAATGTTAAGGTTTTGCACAAAAAACGGTTATTCCGTTACGGGTGGTTTAGACAAAATTACACAAGCATATATCAAACATTATCAGCCCGATACAATTATGACATATATTGATACAGATTGGGGAAAAGGAGATGCTTTTATTAAACTCGGATTTAATAAAACCGGAATAAAACCGCCTGAAAGTTTTCTTGTAAATACAAAAACAGGTAAAAGAACCCCTGAAAAATACTTTTCAGATTTTGAGAACCGTAAAAGTTACATAAAAGTACAAAATTCCGGAAGTATAAAGATGATTAAGAAAATAAAACAGTAACTATGCCTAAACGGTTTCAGCCGACTTTTTTCTTTCTGAAAATTTTCAGCAATAAAAAAGTAGTCAGCCCCGTAACAATTGCCGTAACAATTGCCAATACTAAAGCCCCCGTAACATATTGAAATAAATCCCGCGAAATGGTTTTAAAACTGAAATCGGAAGTAAAATGCAGTAAATTCAAATCTTTTCCCAATACCAAAGCTCCGGTATAATAGCTGCCGAACAAAATAAACGGCAACATCGGCGGGATACTTATATTTGCCGCTAATATCACAATTGCTTTATTCAGTTTAAAATATTGTGAAAGAGCCAGAGCGATTACGGTTTGCCAGCCCCATACAGGCACAATACCCATAAAAAAACCGAAACCTACGGCTTTGCTTATCTGTAAATCGCTGTCTTTAGTACGTAAAATATCGTCTCTTATAATTTGTCTGAAATTTTTCTTTTTCAGATAATGAAATAAACGAGCAGGCAAGCCGTAAAAAAAAGCAATTATAACCAGTAAGGTATTCAGAATACTTATCCTTAAAAAATCTTTAAAGGGTCTGAAATGTGAAACACGTTCATTCTTCGGCGGATAATGGACATTTACGGGAACGGATTTTATGTCAACACCCCGCCATGCATTGCGAACAATAATTTCAATTTCCAATTCATATTTAACCGAGAAATATTTCAGTTTATTAACCTGCTTCAAAGGGTATAACCGAAAACCGGACTGAGTATCGGGATGTTTTATTCCCGTTGTTGCCCAAAACCAAAAATTTGAAATTTTGTTTGCGAAGCCGCTGCTTTGTTTCTGCTCCTGCCCTTTCATATCCCTGCAGCCTATTATTATTGCATTGTTGCTTTCATCAAGTTTGTCGATAAATCCGGGTAAATCAGAAGCAAAATGCTGCCCGTCAGTGTCCATTGTTATTCCGTATTCAAAACCCAGATTTTCCGCAAGTTTCATTCCTGCCCGTAAAGCAAAACCTTTTCCTTCATTTTTTTCATAAGTCAGATACTCAATTTCAGAAAAAGATTTAATAAGCTCAAGAGTATTATCGGTTGAGCCGTCATTAACGACAATAATATTATCAGTATACCGCAAAACATCATTTATTACCTTTGCCAGGGTAACGGCATTATTATACGTCGGCAATATAACACAACATTTTTTTTCTTTAAATATTTTTCGGTAATTTGCAGCATTCATAAGAAATGCAAATAAATAAAATGAAATCCGAAAAATCTAAAATTAAACGATTTACTTTTAAAAAAGTATTAAAATATTTTTTCCTTAGTTTTATTATTTTCACTCTCGGTTTTACGGTTTATTTTTTCCGGGCAATAAAAATGCCGCCGCCAAAAGTTGAAGATTTATCTCCGCTTAAAGAAAAAAGGATAACATTAGGAGATAATTTTTACGGAATTAAAAATAACAGATTACGAAAAAGCGAAAGCGGACTATACGAACTTTACGTTGAAGGAAGCCCGTTTGAAACAGGTGTTTATAACGGTAAACTGACAGCAGAACTTGTAAAAAAACAAGAAGATGCTTTTGTGGAAGAAATCAATAAAATGATACCTTCTGAAAGTTTGCTGAATTTAATGAAATATATGACCTCTTGGTTTAATCGTAATATGGACGAATATGTTCCCGAAGAATATTTGCTTGAAATATACGGAATTTCCGAATCGGCTTCAAAAGAATATGAGTACATAGGTAAAAATTACGAAAGAATCCTTAATTATCACGCTGCACACGATATAGGACACGCTGTCCAAAACCTGGCAAAAGTAGGATGCACCTCCTTTTCGTGTAATAATTCAAAATCTGCCGACGGACATTTGATTATCGGCAGAAATTTTGATTTTTACGTAGGAGATAAATTTGC
>JALSMF010000167.1 GCA_026987795.1 Bacteroidales bacterium | reverse complement strand
CATTATTGACCTGCATAATGTTATAAGAACTAAAACAATTCGCTTTTTCTTCAGTTTAAACGGAATAAAAACAAGCAAAATTAATAAGGGCAGAAAAGAAAAAAGAGAACTTACAAAACGAAAACACAAAATACTTAAGCCTCTGAGACATACAACTCAACGCTATGTCGAAGTATTTAATAATGCAGGAATAAACATAGTTCTGCACTGCTGTCCGAAGTTAAAACCTAAAACTCTTAAAGCAGAAATACAAAGTTTAATTAACTCAGACGAGAAAAAAATAGGTATCGCTCCTTTTGCAAAACATATTCAAAAGCAATATCCTATAGAAAAAACAGAAGTTATTATACAAAAACTTTCAAGCGAAGGATACAAAATATTTTTGTTCGGCGGCGGCAAAAAAGAAAAAGAAATTGCCGAGAATATTGAGAAAAAATATCAAAACACAGTTTCCGTTATCGGAAAATACAATCTTGAAGACGAAATTGCCTTAATCGACAAATTAAGTGTAATTATTACACCTGATTCCGGAAATATGCACATTGCCGCCCTTACTTCCGTTAAGATTATTTCAATTTGGGGAGCCACCCACCCTTTTGCAGGATTTACGCCTTTTGTTCCCGCAAACAGGCATTATGTCATACAAAACGAACATTTAGCCTGCCGACCGTGTTCTGTATTCGGAAATAAAAAATGTTATAAAAAAACACTTGAATGCCTTAACTCAACAGAGCCGGAGGAAATCATTCGTATCTGTAAAAAAATAACAGCCTGAAAATGAAGATAAACGAGCTGAAAGAATTCCTTGACGAAAAATACGATTTATACAACCGCCCGGAATTTATTGAAACAGACCCGATACAAATTCCTCACAGGTTTACAAGAAAAGAAGATATTGAAATATCTGCTTTTCTTGCAAGCACTATTGCCTGGGGAAAAAGAAGTATGATTATTAAAAATGCGGAACGAATGATGGCTGCAATGCAACACCAACCTTATGATTTTATAATAAACTCCGATTATAAAGACTTTGAAACTGTTGAAAATTCAGGACACAGAACTTTTAAACCCGTTGATTTCAAATATTTTCTCAAATCTTTAAAAAATATTTACACAAACCGCGGCGGACTTGAGAACATTTTCTGCGAAGGTTATGAAAAAAACAAATCTGTTTTTTCAGGAATCAGTTATTTCAGAGAAATATTTTTTGAACTTCCGCACGAAAAACGCACGGAAAAACATATAGCAAACATTGAGAAAAACTCTGCCGCAAAACGAATTAATATGTTTTTAATGTGGATGGTAAGAAAAGACAAAAGAGGAGTTCATTTCGGAATATGGAATAAAATACCGGTTTCGGATTTAATAATTCCGTTAGACGTTCATTCCGGAAATACGGCAAGGGCATTAAAACTGCTTACCCGAAAGCAAAATGATAAAAAATCAGCTGCAGAACTGACAGAAAGCCTAAAACAATTTGACCCTGCTGACCCCGTAAAATACGATTTTGCCTTGTTCGGACTCGGAGTTTTTGAAAATTTTATCAGGAATCTGTAATCTGTAACAACATATTTGCCGCAGCATAAGGACTTAATTCTCCGTTCAGTATAAGTTCTTCAAATTCTTTTAACTTCCTTTTCACTTCAGGATTATTGTAGAACCTGTTTTTAAGGGTTTCGTCAATAGTTTCATACATTCGCATCTTCGCCTGCAGTTTTCTTTTTTCAAAAAAGAAATTGTTTTTCTTAGTAAAATTCAAATAATCATCCGTCAAATTCCACACTTCTTTTATTCCCGTTCCTTTTTCTGCCGATGCCGTAACAACTTTCGGCTGCCAGCCGGATTCTGCAGGAGGAAAAAGATGTAAAGCATTCTGATATTGGGCTTTAGCAAGAGTTGCATTTTTTACGTTATCACCGTCAGCTTTGTTAATAACAATTAAATCTGCCGTTTCCATAATGCCCCTCTTAATACCTTGTAATTCGTCTCCTGCCCCGGCAAGCATCAGAAGCATAAAAAAATCAACCATCGAGCTCACCGCAACCTCCGATTGTCCTACTCCCACAGTTTCTATAAAAACGGTATCAAATCCCGCAGCTTCACACAAAATAACGGTTTCTGCCGTTTTGCGGGCAACACCTCCCAATGTCCCGGCAGAAGGAGAAGGTCTTATAAATGCGTTTTTATGTGCACTTAATTTTTCCATTCTCGTTTTATCACCGAGAATACTCCCTCCGGAACGGCTGCTTGAAGGATCAATTGCCAAAACAGCAATTTTACGCCCTTTTTCAATAAGAAATATTCCCAAGGATTCAATAAATGTGCTCTTCCCGACACCGGGCACCCCTGTTATCCCTATTCTGACAGACTTGCCGCTGTAAGGAATACATTCGCCTATTATTTCTTGTGCTTTTTTTTGATGTTCCGGTTTTGAGCTCTCAATAAGAGTTATTGCTTTGCTTAAAACTGTCATATCTCCGTTACGAATACCTTCAGAAAATTCCTTTACGGACAAAAGTTTCTTTTTTGTCTTTTTAAATCTCAAAACCGAGTTTTCATTTACGGTTTTTGCGTTTTCTACACCTTTCTTTACGGAAAGTGCAGATTTCTTTTCCTTTTTCATTAAATCAAGTTTGACAGCGACAAATTTATGAAGTTTGCTTTAATAAAAAAAGAGGTTGCCGAAACAACCTCTTTTTTTATTAAATAGCTTTATTTATACTAATAAGGCTTATTGTCTAATCTCAACGGAGACGGGTTAATACCCGATGATTTCTTAGCCAGTGCAACATCTGCAACAAACCAAGGCTGATCACTGTATCCGTTATTATACAACCAGTTTGCTACCAAGAAACCTGCCTGGTCTAATTCATATCTGAACACTAATGTCGGGCTGGGTGCCGGTGTCCAGGTTCCGTATCCGTATGCATTATAATCATACGGAGCTCCGCTATAATCAGTTGTCATATGATATTGAGAAGCTATGGTAAACGTACCGTCAACTTTCATATTCATAGCAAT
>JALSMF010000166.1 GCA_026987795.1 Bacteroidales bacterium | reverse complement strand
TTTTTTTCAATTCTTTTTTTGATAATTGTTTCGCAAAATACGAAGGGCTTTTGTTATATGTTTTTCGACTGTTTTTACGGATATATCAAGAAAGTCGGCTATTTCACTGTATTTTAACCCGTTTAACCTGTGCAGAATAAAGACTTCTCTGCTTCTTTCCGGAATTACCGACAGCAAATTTTTTATTTTTCGTTGTTCCTCTTCTTTTTTTATATTTTTTTCAGGGGATGTGTCAAGTTCTGCCGGGTATAAAAAAGTGTCTTCTTCAATTTCGCAAAATATATTTTTATTTTTTCTTATATATGAAATTGTTGTGTTGCGCGTACTTTTATAGAGGTATGATTTAACATTTTGGCTTATGCTTATTTTTTTTCTGTTAATCCAAATTTTTGCAAAAACATCTGCAACTATTTCTTCTGAAATAAATTTATCATTTGTTATATAGTAAGAATAATTACACAGATTCTTATAATAAAGATAAAATAATTCGTCAAAAGCTTTTTTATTACCTTTTTTAATTTTTCGGAATATAATTATGTCTCTTTCCTGATATCCGGACATACAGCTTTACAGGTTTCTTTTCTGCTCAAATATAAACACAATTATCAAAAAATAAATAATTAATGTTCTATGAAACATCAAGACGGCAAATTAAGTTCTGTAACTCCGCTCCTAGCAGTTCGGAAATATGTTTTTCGGAATTTTACGTTAATACGCATAATTATGGACACTGTTTACGGCAGAAGGTAAATATTGCACTCCGAACCAACATATAAGTAACAGTAAAAATGCTGAAACGAGAATAATCAATTGTTTTTTTGAAGGTTGTGCCGACAGGCTTCTTACATGTATATATATTAAATATGCCGCCCAAGTAATAAAAGCCCATGTTTCTTTAGGGTCCCACGTCCAATAATGCCCCCAAGCTTTTTTTGCCCACAAAGCACCAAATAAAAGACCGAGTGTTAAGAACCCGAAGCCTATATATACAATATTATCTGCAAGATTAACGGCTTTTTTTATGTTCGCTTTACTTTTGACCAATGCTCTCAGGGAAACTATAAAAGAAGCCGCTAAAAAAGAATAGGCAATTATATAGACCACAACATGGGGTATAAACCAAACACTTTGCAGTGCCGGCATAAGAGATTTATTGTATGTTTCAGGATTAAGGATATTTATAACAATAAAAACAGCAGCAAGCAGTTGCATATAAATATAAAACCACTTATATTTCCATCTTAAATACATTATATTTCCTATAAACGACAGAAAAAAAGCATACCATAAACGTGTTTCGGCAAGAGTTCGCATAGGCGGACGTTCAAGGTATGTCCATAACATAGTAATAAACAGTCCTAAAACTAATGTTCCTGTTATACCTCCGATAATTAACGGCTTACTAACAGATATTTTCTCATTGTTTTTGAATAAGATTCCTGCAAACCACAAAATAATTGCCGCCGTTCCGAATATTTCAAAATTAAGCCAAACTGTTGTCATATTTTTTACCTGTAAAAATTAGTGTAACAGCTCCTGCCGCCATAAAAATAATGCCTAAATAAACAGCTTTCAGCCAAGGATCTTTTACCATTTCTATAATTACATAATCCGACCATTCTCCTGTTTTTTGGTCGTAGTCTGTTAAATAAATATCCCACCCTTCTATATTTGCAGGATTGTTAACCTGAATTTTATATTCATTAACACTGCCGTCCTTAAAATATACGGCAATTTCCGACTCATATTTTTTCGGTTCAGGCTCAAGAAGAGCCAATGTGTAAAATGAGTCAACAGGGAAAAAAACCGACGGGTATAAATAACTGCCGCAACTTATCCAAGCCTCGCGTTTATTTCCGTTTTTATCCTCAATTTCAACATAAGCCGCAGGACAAGAACCTTGTTCGTTTACCGGATGAAATTTTTCTCCGAATTTTACGGCGTTTTTATAATACTTGAGCAGCTTTATTTTATTTTTTTCAAATCGAATAACTGTATCTGTATCTGTCTGTAATATTTTATCATTCCCCGTTAATACTTCATCTGTTGCATTATCAATAATTCCTATCTTTGCAGGAAAGTTGTCTAATTTGAAATTGAGTAATTTAAACGCAAACGGAAGTTCCTTTCCTGATTCTTTTTCGGTTACTTTCCATGTGTAATTTGTTTTACTGACTTTTAAAGTGTGCTTAATAATGTCTCCGCCTCCTAAACTCAGCGATATAATTATAATTAAAATTCCTAAATGATTCAAAACAAACCCTGCATCTTGTAATGATATAGTAATAAGACGCTTAAGTATTGCAAACCACAGGTTAATCAATAATATTATTTGCAGGATAATGAACGCACTTGACTGAAAAATGTTATTAATATTAAGGTTTGTTATAAGATTTTTTTTCGAAGATATCTCTTGGTTAAATATTCCGGCAAGTAAAACAAGAATTAACAGCCAGGCAACAGAAACAACCGACAAGCTTACACCTTGCAGCCATTTAACAATATAGCTTTTTTTCAGAATAAAATATATTATGGTCAAAATAAAGAGGAATGAGCATAGAATAATAATATTTAACGGATATGATACTTTTACGACAGTATTACCGTCTGAAAAAAAATCAATCATAAAACCGCTTATAATAAAAGCCGTTACTATTATACCGCTTTCCGTAATGCCCCAAGGTTTATCCCAAATCTTTTTATTCTTATTATTCACTTTTTAATATTATTTTAAAAAATAAGACCTCCGAAATGAAGGTCTTATATAATTTTATATCGTTTTTTACTATAAATCCGTCGTTTTATAATTACTTTCTCTTTTCTTAGCATCTTCGAGCCATTTAGGCAGTAATTCTTTTTTGAACCTTTCTTTATCTTCTTTCAGCTTTTTCATAGGCAGTCCTATGAATTCCTGAGCTTTTTCTTTTGTTGAAATATCCGGATAAGGAACTTCGTCTTTAAAGCCGAGTTCAATAAGCAAGCGTGCAAGTTTTATTCTTGTTTCCTGAACAATATCAATGCCCGTA
>JALSMF010000165.1 GCA_026987795.1 Bacteroidales bacterium | reverse complement strand
GGAAACGTGCAATTTGACCGCTCTGTATTCCTCAGCGGAGAAATAAACTTCAAAGCCGTAAATTTCGGAACAGGAAAAGTAAGTTTCGACAAAACATTTTTCGGCGACAATAACATAAATATGGAAGGAACGTCCTTAAACGGTGGACTTATTATAAAAAACTCCGTTTTCGGAAAAGGCGAGTTCAACTTCAGTGAAGCCGATTTTAAAAATTCAAACGTTGAAATTAACAACGTAGATTTCGGGATAGGAAAAATAACTTTCAGAAAATCAACATTTAAAACACTATCACTAAAAGGCTCACAATTAGATAATTACTTCAATCTCCAAATAAGTTCATGTAAAAAACTTGATTTATCGGATACCGTAGTAAAAGATATACTTGACATAAACCCTCCGGATTTTGACCCGGTTATAGAATCTGTAGATTTATCCGGAATGCGACTTCTCGGCAGAATTTACATAGACTGGCGGCGAACAAATCTTAAAGAGCTGATACACAAACAAAACACAACAGAAAAAAGTAAAGAAGAGCAATTCAGAATACTTAAAGAAAATTATAACCTTACGGGACAATATTCATACGAAGACGAAGCGTATGTAGAATTTAAGAGAACAGAAGCAATTGCCCGCCTTAAAGATGAGATTAATAAAAAAAACAACAAAATATCAGCTTATGTGAAATATGCTTTCAAGTGGCTTGTTTTTGATAAAATGGGCAAATTTGCGACAGACCCCCTCAGAGTTCTTACAACAATGCTCCTAACCTATTTATTTTTTACTTTTATTTATATTTTTTTGGCATACATAGGCGAAGTTCATATTGTTTCTTCACTGTTCGAACCCGGTGATCCCAGAATTTTAGGGACCTTCGGAAAAGCTTTTTATCACAGTGCAATAACATTCCTTACAATAGGTTACGGAGATTATTACCCTGAGGGAATATCACGCTGGATATCATCTGTAGAAGGCTTCACAGGCTTGTTTTTGATGTCATATTTCACGGTTGCATTTGTTCGTAAAATTTTAAGATAAGAATGAGATGGATACGGAAAATAAATATTACGACAGAGAATTAAGTTGGCTGTCTTTCAATAAACTCGTTCTTGACCAAACAAAAGATACATCACTGCCTCTGTTTGAACGCATAAAATTTTGTGCAATTTACGATTCCAATTTAGACGAATTTTATCGCATAAGAGTTGCCTACTATCAAGGACTTATTGATATTCCGAAAAAAAACAGAAAAAATCTTGAATATTCGCCGAAAACAGTCCTCTCAAACATAAAAAAAGAAGTTTACAAACAACAATCTGAATTTGAGGATACTTTTTACAACAAAATATTGCCCGAACTAAAAAAATCAGGAATCATTATTTGGCAAGATGAAATATTAGAGGAAAAACACGAAAATTTCCTGAAAGAATACTTTTCAAAAGAAGTTCTTCCTGAAATACAGCCCGTTATGTTATCAAGCTCCGGAGCTGTATTACCTTTTTTAAAAGATAACGTTATTTATCTTGCAATCAAAATGCACAAAAAGACAAGACCTTCTGACTACAAATCAAGCTATGCTGTTATTCAGGTTCCTTCGGATTCGCTTGGCAGGTTTGCGGAATTACCCGAATTATCCGGAAAATATCTTTATATGTTCCTTGAAGACGTAATAAGGAAACATCTGTATATGATTTTTCCCGGTTATAACATACTTTCTTCATACAGCATAAAATTATCCAGAAATGCCGATTTAATGATAGAAGACGAATTTACGGGCAATATTCTTAACAAACTCAGAAAAAGTCTCAGGCAGCGCAAAACAGGTCTTCCTGCACGATTTTCTTACGACAAAAACATCCCCGAAGATCTTATGTCTGTTCTGCAGCTTGCATTCAACCTTTCAGAAAAAGATTTTTTTCCCGTAGGAAAATATCTGAATTTAAGGGATTTATTTCAATTAAAAAATCCTTTAAGCCCTAAATATGAATTACCTCCCCTGAAACAACTTAACCATCCCGTTATAGATGCTTACGATTCTATAATGGATGCAGTTGAGAATAATGACATCCTTTTACACTTTCCTTATCAAACATACGATTATGTCTTAAGGTTTTTTCACGAAGCTGCAACCGACCCCGAAGTTGAAGAAATTAAAACTACTCAATACAGAGTCGCAACAAACTCAGCAATAGTAAACGCATTAATTGCAGCTTCAGGTAACGGCAAGGATGTTACGGTATTTGTTGAAGTTAAAGCACGATTTGACGAAGAAAATAATATTGCTTTTGCAGATAAAATGAGAGAAGCCGGGATAAATGTAATAACCGGTATTCCCGGACTTAAAGTTCATGCCAAAACAGCATTGGTTATAAAAAAAGCAAGTAAAAAAAGTAAAAAAAAGACATTTGCCTTTATCGGTTCCGGAAACTTTAACGAAAAAACAGCTACACAATATTCTGATGAAGGTTTTTTTACCTCAGATAAAAATATAAACAAAGATATTGAAAAATTGTTTTTATACCTTGAAAACCCTGTTGAAAAATTTAATTTTAAACACATTCTTGTTCCGGGTTTTAATATGCTGTCTGTCCTAAAAGAGAAAATAAACCGTGAAATAAAAAACGCTGAAAACGGAAAAAAAAGCCGTCTGATTTTAAAAGTTAACGGACTGGGAGACAAAGAAATGATAGATATGCTGTACGATGCGGGAAACAAAGGTGTTAAAATTGATTTAATTGTAAGAAGCATATGTAAACTTCGTCCCGGTATGCCGTTCAGTCAAAATATAACCGTTACCAGAATTGTCGACAGGTTTCTCGAACATTCAAGAATTTATGCTTTTTATAATGACGGTAACCGAGAGGTTTATATTTCATCTTCAGATTTTCTTACCAGAAATTTACGAAGAAGAGTTGAAGCCGCAGTTCCGATATATAACACAGAACTTATTAACGAAATATTTGATATTCTTGAATTGCAGCTTCGAGATAATACAAAAGCAAAATTTTTGGACAGTTGTATTAATAATATCGAT
>JALSMF010000164.1 GCA_026987795.1 Bacteroidales bacterium | reverse complement strand
CGTATATTAATAAATTAAAAGAAATTTTGTGAAATTTATCTGTATTTTAACATAGCTCCGTCCCGGAGCTTTTTTTGTTAAAAGCATAATGCTCGAGAAACCAGCTTGTTACCAATGGATTTCGTCCCTGAAAAAATTAAATATCCCTAAGACCTTAAGATAGTCCCTTAAATTTCAGAACAAAATATTTCAGTTGTAATATTGTAAAAAATTAAAACTGAAAAAATGAAATCATTAACAATAGGAGATTTAAAAGTCCGTATCCCGATAGTTCAAGGCGGAATGGGAGTGGGAGTATCATTATCAAAGCTTTCGTCAGCTGTTGCCGAAGAAGGAGGAATAGGTGTAATATCTGCAACCGGAATAGGAATGAACTATAAAAGCAAAGGGAAATATTCAAAAAATGCTAATCTTAACGGTTTCAGAGAAGAAATCAGAAAATCCAGAAAATTATCACCTAACGGTATTATAGGTGCAAATATAATGCTTGCCGTAACCGATTTTGACGACTTATTTAAAGTTGCCTCAGACGAGGGGCTGGATATTGTCTTTGTAGGTGCCGGGTTATTTTTGAAAAAACCGGAAACTTTAACAACCGATGAGTTTATTAACTCAAAAATGAAAATAGTTCCTAAAATTTCTTCAGCACGTGCTGCGGAGCTTACATTTAAGGTTTGGGCAAATAAATTCGGCAGATTACCTGATGCGATAGCCATAGAAGGAGCAAAAGCCGGAGGTCATCTCGGGTTTAAAAAAGAAGATTTAGCGGGGAAAACACAATCATTAAGAACAATTATCAGAGAAACTAAGGCTGTTCTGTATAAATATGAAAAAATGTTTTCCGTAAAGATTCCGATTATTGCAGGCGGAGGTGTTTATGAAGGAAAAGATATTTATAACATAATGAAAGCCGGTGCGGATGCCGTGAAAATGGGTACTCGCTTTGTAACCACACACGAATGTGATGCTGATATAAAATTTAAGACGGAATATATTTCGGCATCGGAGAAAAAAGATATTGTTTTGATAGACAGCCCTGTAGGATTGCCGGGCAGAGCAGTCAACAATGATTTTCTGAGAGCAGTGTCAAAAGGAGAAAAGAAACCGGTAAAATGCGACTGGCAATGTCTTAAAAGTTGTAAATACAAAGAAGTGCCTTATTGTATTGCCGAAGCTCTTTTTAATGCAGCTCAAGGAGATATGGATAACGGTTTTGCATTTGCCGGTACAACAGCATATAAAGCAACAGAAATTCAGAGTGTAAAAGAAGTGTTCAGAGAGTTGGTAAGCGGCTATAAAAAAGCAGAAATTTCAGACAGAAAATTAGAGTCGGTCTTCGTACCTGCTTAAATTTTTCAGGGTTCTTTTTAACGGAACCCTGAAAGTTTTTTATTTTCTTCCTCCCCCGAATTTTACGGCGTTAATTCCGTAATCATCTCGTAAAACCCTAAACTCCGTTCGTCTGTTCAGTTGGTGGCAAATTTCTTTCTGCTCCTCGGTTTCCAGGTTGTTGATAAACTCTTCCGTAAGAACATCACCGTCTTTCAAAAACTTATATTTTCTTAGAATTTCTCTGCCGTTTTTGGTTTTACTTGTTATAACTTTAGGATTTTTTTCTCCGTTACCTACGGCTGTAAGCCTGTCAGCTTTAATACCTTTGGATATCAGATAATTCATAACTGATTTTGCCCTTCCCTCAGAAAGTTTTTGGTTATATTCGTCGCTCCCTCTAAAGTCGGTATTTGCCGACAGTTCAATAGTAATATGAGAGTTTACGTTTAATAACTTTACCAATTTGTCAAGTGATACCATCGACTCGGGTCGGAGGGTTGTCTTAGCTACGTCGTATTCTATATTCGGCAATTCGAAAGTTGTTCTGATTGATGCCAAATCTAAAATAACATCAAAGTCTTTGCTTGTTTTAAGTCCTTTTGTAGAGCGATCGACAACGGCACTTAAATATTTAGGTTTTGAAGCAATTACTGTGTAGTCTGTATTCGGACGCAGATTAAATCTGAAAGTTCCGTCAGAAGCAGAAGTTATTTCTGCATCATGTCCGCTCGGGCTTGTCAAATGAACCGTTGCACCTTCCAGTGGTTGGTTTGTATTAGAGTCTATAACTTTTCCTCTCATCGTAAAAATTAAATCCGGCATCGAAAATTCAAATAAATTAATATACCTGTTTCTGTCAGAACTTAAATAACCGAATTTTTTATCTTCATAAAAACAAATTCCGAAATCGTTTTTTGATGAGTTTATGGGGTATTTCATATTTTCAACCTCCCATACTTTTCCGTTTTTAACAGCTTTAAAAATATCAAGTCCGCCCATTCCTATATGTCCGTCCGAAGCAAAATAAAGTTCGCCGTTATCTCTGACATAAGGAAATTTTTCATCTCCTTTGGTATTTATTTTAGAGCCCAGATTTTCGGGTTTGCTCCATTTTCCGTTAGGGCTTGAACGTTTTACTACCCATATGTCTTTCCCGCCCTTTCCTTTCATTCCGGGAATGCTGTCACTTACAAAATACATTGTCAACTCATCTTTGGTAACGGCAGGGTGAGCAACGGTAACACTGCTGTCGCCTGTCAGTTTTACTTCAACGGGGTCAGACCATCCGCCGGCATTATATCTTGATTTGTATATTTTACATCCCAGATTTGCTTTTTCTGCTTGTTTGCACATTGAAAAATACATTGTGCTTCCGCCGTTAATAACAATTGCTGCTCCTTCGCTGCCCTGAGTGTTTACGTTGCCTTCTACGGGAACCGGGACACTCCACTTCCCTTTACGGTCTTTTTTTGCGACAAAAATATCAGAATAACTTTGTCCTGTTATGTTGCTGGGAGTTTTTCCGTTTGCACTTTCTCGAGTAGATGAAAAATAAATTTCAGCTTTACTTTTTCCGAAAGAGGGTGAAAAATCTGCATATTTAGAGTTAATGTCTGAGGCTTCCGTAACCGTATATCTGGTAGGATTTGCAATCCATTTTAAAGCAAGTTCGCATGATTTTTCTCCTGCTTTGCCTCTGCTGT
>JALSMF010000163.1 GCA_026987795.1 Bacteroidales bacterium | reverse complement strand
ATCGATGCAGTTTTTCGGGCTTCCTCAAAATGCGGAAACTCTCAATATCAAAATTACTGCAACCGATATTTTCGGCGATTCTGTTTCCGACACCTATAAATTAACAGTCACTTCAGCAAGTTTCATATCTGATATACAGGAAAATGAGGTAAGAGTATATCCTAATCCCACAGACGGTAAATTTATAGTTGAAATTACAACTCCTGAAACAGGAACAATTTCGGTTGTTGATATATCAGGGAAAGTTATAATTATCAAAACTATGAACTCAAATCGTTCTGAAATTGATTTAAGTTCTTATCCTAAAGGTGTTTATATAGTTGATATAAATACGGGAACACAGTCAATTAAGAAAAGGATAATTTTAAAATAAAGAAAAATTAATAATTATTATAAACTTTTTGCCGAAACGAATTTTAATATTTGTTTCGGCAAATTTTAATTCAAAATAAAAAATGAAAAGAATTTTACTGTCAGCATTGTTACCTGTAATTTTTTCAGGTATGATTTTTTCACAAAAAATTTTGTTCGATAACACCAAATCCGAGACAGCATCAAATGCCGACTGGGTAATAGACCATACCGAACCGATTCCGTCTCCGGCACAATCAGGAATTACAAGCACAACTTCGGAAACATATTGGGACGGGGCTATATCTGCTTGGGGAGTAGAAATGGTAAAAAGAGGGTTTACGGTTGAAACACTGCCTTCGTCAGGCTATATCTCTTACGGAAACAGCTCAAATTCGCAAGATTTGTCAAACTATGACATATTTATTGTCTGCGAACCCAATAATTTGTTTTCATCATCGGAAAAAGCAGCAATAATGAATTTTGTCCAAAACGGAGGAGGACTTTTTATGGTTGCCGATCACGATAATGCAGACAGAGACGGAGACGGTTATGATGCCTATGATGCATGGAACGATTTAATAACAAATAACTGTGAACAGCAATAAAGCATTCGGAATGTTATTTACGAATCCTGATTACATTAATGATTATCCTAACTATAACATTGTTAATGATTCAAGTGATCCTTTGCTTCACGGACCGGGCGGAGATGTCTCCGGTATGGAGTTTCACGGCTCTGCTGCAATGACTATTTATCCTGCTGTTAACTCAACGGTTAAAGGCGTTGTTTTCAGAACAGGTTATTCAACAACCGGTACCTCGGAGGTTATGGTCGCCTATTCAAGATACGGACAGGGAAAAGTTGTAGGCTTGGTCGACAGTTCTCCTGCCGATGACGGTACAGGCAATCCCGGAGACAACTTGTATTACGGCTGGGATGAGATAGATAACGGAATTTTAATTACTAACGCAACTTTATGGCTGGCAGATAAGAGCAGTTCTGTTTATAATTCCGGGGAAAACGAGATTAGTATCTATCCTAATCCTGTTAATGATTTAGTTATTATTAATTCCGGTAAAGAAAAAATAAGCAACCTCAAACTTACAAGTTTAACAGGACAAATTTTAAGGTTTAAAAAAACAGATAAAACAAGAGATATTTTGGATATTTCAGAACTCAGCAACGGTGTTTATTTTCTGAATATTGATTTCGGAAATAAAAAACTTACAAAAAAAATTATTGTAAAGCACTGATAATTATTATAAAAGTGTAACTTTACAAAATGCAAAAAGATACTCTTCATATTAAAAATATGGTTTGTATGCGATGTGTGTCAGCTGTAAAGAAAACACTTGAGTCTCTTGAAATTCCTTATGTTGATGTTAAATTAGGAGAAGTCGTATTAAATGTCAGCAAAAAGAACCTTAATATTGAACTTTTAGATTCTGAATTAAAAAGAATAGGTTTTGAACTTATTGATGATGATAAGAGTAAAATAGTAAATAAGATAAAAACAGAGATTATAAATTATATTTACTTTTCAGGCGATGTGGTCAGGAAAATTAATTTTTCTGACTATATTGCCGAAAAAACAGGTCTTAATTATCCGTATCTGAGCCGTTTGTTTTCATCTGTAGAGGCACATACAATTGAAAAATACTTAATTCTTCAAAAAATTGAAAAAGTAAAAGAACTGCTTGTCTATGACGAGTTAACTCTTTCAGAAATATCCTATGAACTTGATTACAGCAGTGTTCAGCATCTTTCTCGACAGTTCAAATCTGTTACGGGACTAACTCCTTCAGCTTTTAAAAAACTTACCGATAAGAGCCGAAAACCTTTAGATGAAATATAGATATACCGAATTATTTTGTCAAAACTATATAAATCATTCCCTTAATTGTATGAAAGTTTTAGTTGCAACCGCCTTAACTTTGCAATAAAACAAATACAGTTATGAAACACCCGTGCTAAATAAAATAAAAATACAAAAAATGATTAATGCAATTTCATGAATTTGAGAAATGCAGTAATTCAACATGCGGGTGTTCCTATGTGACCTTTTAAAATTATAAAAATAAACACATGACACATAAATATATAATACAAGGTATGACTTGTGCCGGATGCGAAACAAATGTCAAAGATGCTTTAAGCAATTTGAACGAAATTTCCGACATAAAAGTCAATCTTAAAAAATCGGAAGTTCAGCTTAAAATGTCTGAACATGTTTCTGTTGAAAAATTACAGGAAACTTTAATGAAAGCCGGATTGCATTACACAATTTATTTGCCCGGCAGCGAACCCGTTTCGGAACACAAGCATCAGCATCATATCAAAAAAGCAGATTTTAACGGCAACGGAATTTTTTATTGCCCGATGCAGTGCGAAGGCGACAAAACTTATAAAAAATTCGGCTCTTGTCCGGTTTGCGGAATGGATTTAATCGAGCAAAAACAAATAAGCACAAAAGCCGAATATACTTGCCCGATGCACCCCGAAATAATAAAAGATGCACCGGGTGCCTGCCCGAAATGCGGTATGGATTTAATCCCGGTTGAACCGGAAGAAAGCGAAGAAGACAAAACCTATCTCGGACTTTTGAAAAAAATGAAAATAGCCGTCATTTTTACATTGCCTATTTTCCTTATTGCCATGGCGGATATTTTACAAAAAAATCCTTTGCTTGATATTATGAAT
>JALSMF010000162.1 GCA_026987795.1 Bacteroidales bacterium | reverse complement strand
CTGAAAGTTATTATAAAATTGTCAGGAATTATGCATGGCAACTTAAACAGTCAGACATTCAATCCGGCAAACAACCGAAAGATGAAAATTACTATTTATCAAATGCCCGAAATCTGGTAAAGAGAAATTATACAATAGTTACACGCCCCGTTGATAAGGAAGACAACTATGTTAAAAGATGCGTGGCTGTTGCAGGAGACACTTTTGAAATAAGAAAAAGTTATATTTACATAAACGGAAAAAAAGGTAAAATATTCAAATATGAAGAACACAACTATCACATTAATATGAAACCCGGGAAGTCTCTTAATCCTAAAACTTTATTTGATATGGGAGTAAGTAAGGAAGACTTTAATTATTCAAGACAATATCCGGTTGAAGGTTATGTTTTACCGCTTACGGACGAATATGTAAATAAAATAAAAAAATTTAAAAGTGTTGAGTCAATTACCAAAATAGTAGAAGATTCCGGAGTTTACAATCCTGACATCATACCGCACGACCCGCGTTACAAATGGAATAATGACAACCTTGGTCCGCTTTGGGTTCCCGAAGCAGGAAAAACAATTAAAATTGATACATTTAATCTTCCGCTTTACAGGAGAGTAATTGAAGTGTATGAGAACAATGATTTAAAAGTTAAAAACGGAAAAATATTTATTAACGGACAAGAAACCGACCAATATACCTTTAAAATGAACTATTACCTTATGATGGGTGATAACAGAAGCAACTCTGCCGACTCAAGATACTGGGGCTTTGTTCCCGAAAATCACATTGTCGGCAAACCTATATTTATATGGATGTCGATGGATAAAGACAAAACTATTTTTACCGGCAAAATAAGATGGAACAGGCTGCTTAAGTCGGCTAATGTCCAATAATAACCGTTAAAATATAAAGGCGGGATTTTTTAATCTCGCCTTTTTTATGTTTAAAAACGACTTTATTTCAACTTATAGCAAATTAAATCACTTGTTATCTCAATCTTAATAATATCCAATAAAATAAAATCAACCAGAATTTTTTCAGCTTTCTGAAAAGAAATACCTGCAAGTTTTTTGAATCTTGAGAAAGTTATATAATCATGTTTTTCAAGATATTTTAATATAAAATTCTCAGCATCTCCGTAATTTATTTTTACTCCTTGTCTGTTTTTTTCTTTTTTCCAAACTTTCAACAACAAGCCGTTTGCTAACAAGTTTTCATCTTTTACTCTTACGTATGCTCTGAAATTTCCTTTTTCGTCGGGTGCCGTATGCGGTCGTTTTTTACTTTTTTCTATAACTACTTCCAAAACTTCTTTCCCGTCAATCAGATGTTTTTTTACTTCTATCGGAACTTTGGGTTTTGTGTATAACTCTGATGCAGCTTCAATCATGTGATATTCTTCTTCGCTTCTCACACCTGCAATCTTTCCGTTATCTTTTACGCCTATTAATAGTTTCCCTCCGTCGGTATTTGCAAAAGCAGAAAGAGAACGTGCAATTTTTTGCGAATCGTTTACGGCAAATTTAAAATCCAAATTTTGATGCTCGCCTTGTTCTATCAGCTTTATAACAGAATGTACTTGCATTTTTATTTCTGAAAAAGTATTTGGCGGAGCAACGTCATAACTTCACCTGCTTTTCCCTGCAAAAAAACATCAGTAATTTCTTCGGTAAAAGCTGTTCTCTCAGGATTTATTTCAATAATAACAGCTCCGTTCTGTTTTGCTTTTACGGGAACGGATGCCGCAGGTTGTACAAGTCCGGCTGTTCCTGTTAAAAGAAATACTTCGGCTTTTTCTGCTTCTGCAAAAGAATTTAGATAAGCATCTTGCGGTATTCCTTCGCCGAAGAAAATAAAATCGGGTTTTAATAATCCTCCGCAAGCATCACATTTCGGCGGCAACTTATTTAAGTCAACTTGTTCGGCTTTGTATTTTTTTGCACATTTTGTGCAGAGCATCACTTTTGAATTTCCGTGAAATTCAAAAACCGTTTTGCTGCCTGCTTCCTGATGTAGATTGTCAATATTTTGAGTAATTACGGCATTAAGCAAACCTTTCTTTTCCATTTCGGACAAAACATAATGTGCATTGTTAGGTTCTGCTTTTCCTAAAAAATTATAAAAAATATCTTTTATAACTTCCCATGATTTTCCGGGATTTTCATAAAAATAATTTATCTCAAGAATTGCCGGGTCATATTTCGACCATAGCCCGTCTTTACCCCTGAAAGGCGGAATTCCGCTCTCAACAGAAATACCGGCTCCCGTAAAAGCAACAGTGTATTTGCTGTTTTTTAATATTTCGGCGGCTTTTTTTGTGTTAGCTTTTAATAAATCAACCATGTTTTGAAAATAATGTTAAGCATATGCCCGCGGCGACTTTTATGCACAAAGTTAATAAAAATTCCTTTACCTTTCATTTATCCAATTATTATATTTATAAGCACTTACTCGCTATTGAGTATAACATTATTGCAGCATTGTGTCTTTTGTCAAATAGATTTCAGGTAAAATAATAATATTTTTTTCATCTGATTCTTCTTTTTTCCAAAACAGCATAAAATTTATTGCGGCAGAGTCAATTTTATAGCCTTTTTCATATAAGGCATCTAATCTTCGGACAAATAATTTTGAAAATTTTAATATTTCTTGTTTACCGGAATTATATGCTGTATTATTTTTTATAATTATTTGCTCTCCGCTTTGCAGTTGTTTTAATAATTTTTGACGGTTTTTATCGATAAAGAAGTCCAGCCAAATATCTCTGTGGGTTAATTGTAACACAATGTGTTTCTGCGAATTATAAGGTGTATTATCAGATTTGAAAAATACATTTTCCATACCGGAAACATCATCAAATATATCATTATTTAAATGTATTGTCAAATTGTTTTTTGCTCGTGTCATTGCAACATATAATTCTCTTTTATTGCTTTCTTCTTTAATTCTGAAATTATTTAACATCAAATATACATTATCAAATTCTTTTCCTTTTGCCTTATGTATAGTTGATACAATAATGGTATCCGAATTACCGGTAATAAAATCTTCAAGTTTTGATTCGCGTAAAA
>JALSMF010000161.1 GCA_026987795.1 Bacteroidales bacterium | reverse complement strand
TGTATAAACCGGAAATATTTTCAATCAATGTTTCCGTAAATCTGACATCATCGGCATCAGAACTCACAATGCAGTCGCCTCTGCAATCATTCCATGTCGGTTTATCATATGCTCCGTTTAGTCCTTCGGGATAAACAATAATAAATTTTTCGCTTTCGGCAAGTTCCATCCATAATTTATACGGTGTTTTATGTCCGCTTTCTCCTGTCATATCTTCAATATAAACACCGCCTCCGTGTAGTTCAAAAATTAAAGGAACGGATATATTTTCAATGTTTTTGGGAATATATACGGCATACCTTCTGTTTACCCCGTTAATATTAATACTTTTAGTATAAAGTCCGGCCTCTGCAGGAATATCTCTTTTACAGGATAAGAAAACTGTAAAAAATAAACTGAATAAAAACAATTTTATTTTCACGACAATTTTATATTATCAGAAATATGTCTTTGTAAAAGTTTTTACCTAAACTTAATTACAATCAACATCATAATGAGTTTCGTCCCAACAATGCCACAAATCATCTCCGAACTTTTTCACATCCTTTACTCTTCCGTTTTGATATGTTTGGCTCCACTCAATTTGAATTAAGTTATCTTCACCTTTATTATAGATATTATAATAAGCATTCAAATCTGAGTTGTTGTCATTCCCGTAGAAAATATATCCGCCGTTTTCGGGTCCGTTCGGAACAATATTGGTGTATTTAATATTTCCGGTACTGTCCGTTGCTCGATTCCATTCAATTCCCAAAAGTTCCGTAGGATCACTCGGCTTGTTGTATAATGTCCAAGTACCGTGTTTATTATCAAGGTTACTGACTCCGCTGTACCATAGGAAATGTTCATATTCGCCTGATTTTGAAATATACATTTCCCATTCAACCGTTTCGGATTTAAGAACTCCGTACAATTCTGCCGTAAAAGTTGCAGTTCCTGCATTAAACGAATAAGACCAAAGCCAAGTATTGTCTCCTTGATATTCTGCCGGATGATTCTTTACGGCTTCAACATAAGACGCTACCGGTACAGCCAATCCTACCGAAATAATTACATTCCAAACTCCGACGTTAATTGCAGAATGCCCCCAATTTGTCATAGTGGTATCTGCAATGTTTTTTGCATTATCGTTAAAATCAGAGAAATCAGTAACAAAAGCGGATTGCGGCGGCAATTCCGGAGCAACTTTATTTTTATTGCACGATGTAAAAACAACAGTTAAAAGAATTAAAACTAACGAAATTGGTTTTAAATTTTTCATAATTAAAAGAGTTTTGGTTAATAAAATTATTTTTCTGAATTTATAACACTTAAAACAAATTTTACCCTGAATATATTCCGAAGTTATTTTTTATAAATATATTTGATTTTTATTAGAATAACAAATAATTAGGTTAAAAAGATTTATTTTCCTTTATGATTTTTAAAAAAACAATACTCGGCATAATGTCCGGAACTTCACTTGACGGAATGGACTTTGCCCTGTGCATATTTCAAAAAAATGACACTGAATACAGTTACAATGTAATAAAAACGGGCTTTTTTGAATATGATAAATCTCGGAAGCAAAAATTATCCGAAGCACAATATCTTAGTGCTTACGATTTTGTCAAATTTCATAAACAATACGGCAAGTTTATCGGACAACAAATAAATAAATTTCTGCAGGGAATTGATAAACCGGACTTTATTGCCTCTCACGGACATACAATTTTTCATAAGCCCGAAGAAAACGCAACTTTTCAAATCGGCGACGGAGCTTTTATTGCTGCCGAAACCGGAATTCCCGTAATCTCCGATTTCAGAAATCTTGACACGGCAATAGGAGGACAAGGTGCTCCCCTGGTTCCGGTCGGTGATAAATTACTGTTTTCGGAGTATGATTATTGCCTTAATCTCGGTGGTTTTGCAAATATTTCTTATGATGATGAAAACAAAAAAAGAATTGCTTTTGACATTTGCCCGTTTAATTTTATTATAAACAAATTTGCACAATCTGAAGGTAAAGAATTTGACAAAAACGGAGAAATCGGCAAAGAAGGAAATATACATACTGAATTATTAAGTGATTTGAATAACATATTGTATTATAAATCGAAAATTCCGAAGTCTCTGGGCAGAGAATATGCGGAAAAAATTTATTTACCTCTCTTTGATAAATATAATATTTCCGCTGCCGATAAAATAAATACATATTATGAACATGCCGCAAACAAAATATATGATGTCATAAAACCGGATAACGAAAAGAATATTCTTATAACCGGAGGCGGAGCTTATAACCGTTTTTTTATTTCGTTGTTGCAAAAAAAAATAAAAAGCAAAATTGTAATACCGGATAAAGAACTAATTGATTTTAAAGAAGCAATAATTTTCGGTTTTTTGGGTTTTTTAAGAAGCATAAACGAAGCAAACACATTAAAGTCGGTCACCGGAGCAAAAAAAGATTCTTCCGGAGGCAGTGTTTTTATAATATCTTAAATCCGCAAGTCATCGCATCACTATATTAATAAAAACACGGTTAAATTAAAATCAGCTTCACTTATATTAGAACGGTGATGTGATGACTGTCAATGTTTTAGTTATGAGCTTACGTGTTTAAAGAAAAATAAATTAATAACAAAAAATAAATGCTTTGTCAATCAAATTTTATCCTTTTTTATTTTTTTATAACTTTGCTGTAATCATCAAAATATTTTCATTATGAAAAACCACCGGTCATTTATATTAATTCTTGCATTACTTTTTATCTCTTCAGGGTTGTTTGCCCAAAAAAGACTTTTGAAAAAAGCCGATGAAGCATTTGCCGCCGGAGAATACTTTCTTGCGGCTGAAAGTTATGAAAAAATATACGAAAAGCTTTCTTCAAAAACCGACAAAGCCGAAGTAGCCTTTAAACTCGGCGAATGTGCAAGAATAATGATGAATGACAGAAAAGCTGCCAAATGGTATCGTAAAGCCGTAAGATACAACGTTGACCGCCCGACAGCATGGCTCTATTACGGAAACAGCCTTAAATCGCTCGGAAAATATGAAGAAGCCAAAATACAGTTTAAAAAATATCAAAACCTGGTACCTTCTGACAGC
>JALSMF010000160.1 GCA_026987795.1 Bacteroidales bacterium | reverse complement strand
TAGATTCAGAAGAATATAAATTTTTTTTACCTGAAGAATTTATTAACAGACTAAATAATTTGGCACAATCCGAACTTTTTGATTTAACCGAAAGTTTAATATCAATTTTCAAACTTACGAGTAAAATTAAAGAATTTGCCTATATCAAAGCATTTCAGGATTTAACGGCAGAATTTACACAAAAACGTTACTCCGATTTAAATGAATTCCTTGATTTTTGGAATGAAAAAGGACAATACACATCTTTAACAATATCAGACAAAACAAATGCCGTAACCGTAATGACTATACACAAATCAAAAGGTTTGGCTTTTAACACCGTATTAATGCCGTATACCGATTTTAAATTGGACCACAGTGCATACACAGCTCCTGTTTTATGGGCAAAAACAGAGAAAAAACCGTTTAATCATTTTGAATATCTGCCCGTAAAATATTCCGGAAAATTGGCAAAGACATCATTCCGCAAAGATTATTTTGATGAAATGCTTTATTCATATACCGATGCCCTTAACCTTATCTACGTTGCATTTACAAGAGCTGAAAATGAACTTATAAGTTTTGTTAAATATAAAGAAACAAATAAGACAGGAAAATCCGACAATAAAATTTCAGATACAGCAAGCCTTATATATAATATTATAAATCAAGATATTAATTATAGAGTAGGGGAGAGTCGCAACTCTATATCCTTAAAAAAATATTATGATACAGAATCAAAAATATTTGAAATATCCGAAACAAACACAATTACCGATATAAAACAAGAAAATACGGAAAATATAATATATCCTTATCCTGAAAACAAATATCCGAACAATAAGTGGCAAGATAAACTGTCAATAAAATTAAGTTCGGAAGATTTTTTTATCGAAAGTATTCCTGAAATAGAAGAAAAAGTTAATTACGGAAAACTTATGCACGAAATATTTAAAAATATAATAACAAAAGCTGATGTTAATTCTGCCGTTAAAAAGCAATTTTATGAAGGGATCTTAACTCGTGAAGAACAGTCGGCATTAATAAAAAAAATAACCGGTATTATATCCGATAAAAAAGTAAAATCGTGGTTTGACGGAACTTATGACGTAATAAACGAAGAGGAACTTTTGACAATAAAAGGAGACAAAAAAATTCCCGACAGAGTACTCTTATCAGAAAATGAACTGATTGTGATAGATTTTAAATTCGGTCAATTTAATAAAAAGTATAAAGATCAAATATCGGAATACAAAAAGATTTTAAAAGAAATTTATAAAATAGATAATACTCGAGCTTTTATTTTCTTCCCGGAAGAAAATAAAATTACGGAAGTATTATAAAAATATCAAAAGACATTTCTTTATTAACAGTTTGCAGTTAAAAATTTTCCCTTAAATAATTAGAATATGTCATAAAATATAACTATTTTAGCGGTTTCTTTAAAAACGTTATTTAGAGATAAAATATTGAGTTTAAATGATTTAAGAAAGATATGGAAGAAACGTCAAAAATAATCCCCGTTAATATTGAAAAGGAAATGAAATCGGCATATATTGATTATTCAATGTCGGTTATTGTTTCGCGTGCTTTACCGGATGTAAGAGACGGTTTAAAACCCGTTCACAGAAGAGTTTTATTCGGAATGAAAGAGCTGGGATTATTTTCAAACAGAGCACACAAAAAGTCAGCAAGAATAGTAGGAGAGGTTCTTGGTAAATACCATCCTCACGGAGACAGTTCAGTGTATTTTACGATGGTAAGAATGGCACAGGATTGGTCTATGCGATATCCTTTAGTTGACGGACAAGGAAATTTCGGCTCCGTTGACGGCGACAGTCCTGCAGCAATGCGTTATACCGAAGCCAGACTCAAAAAAATTGCCGAAGCTATGATTGAAGATATCGACAAAGAAACTGTCGATTTCCGGCTTAATTTTGATGATACCCTTGAAGAACCAACAGTCTTACCCGCAAGAATACCTAATCTTCTCGTAAACGGAGCATCAGGAATAGCCGTAGGTATGGCAACAAATATGGCTCCTCATAACTTATCTGATACAGTTGATGCAATAGTTGCATATATTGACAATAAAGATATTGAAATTGACGAACTTATCAAAATAATAAAAGCTCCGGACTTTCCTACGGGAGGAACAATATACGGCTACCAAGGAGTTATTGACTCTTACAAAACCGGAAGAGGCAGAATTGTGATGAGAGCAAAATCTCATATCGAAACAAAACCGTCCGGAAGAGAGCAAATAATCGTTACAGAGATACCTTATCAGGTTAACAAAGCAGCACTTATAGCAAAAGTTGCCGACTTGGTTAACAACAAAAAAATTGACGGAATTTCTTATGCTAACGATGAGTCGGACAGAAGCGGTATGCGTATTGTCTTTACCCTTAAAAGAGATGCCATTGCAAATGTTGTTTTAAACAAATTGTATAAAAATACGCCACTTCAAACCTCTTTCAGCGTAAACAATATAGCACTTGTAAAAGGACGTCCGCAAATGCTTAATCTGCAAGGGCTTATATCAAATTATATTGAACACAGACACGATGTGGTTCTTCGCAGAACACAATTTGAATTGCGAAAAGCGGAAGAGCGTGCCCATATTCTGGAAGGTCTTATAATTGCATCAGATAATATTGATGAAGTAATTAAAATAATAAGAGCATCAAAAAGCCCTAACGAAGCAAAAGAAGCTTTGCAGGAACGCTTTAATTTAAGTGAAATTCAATCCGGAGCCATCGTAGATATGCGACTGCGTCAGTTAACAGGACTGGAGCAAGACAAATTAAGAGCAGAATACGAAGAACTTATAAAAACTATTGAACATTTGAAAGAAATTATCGAGAATGAATCTTTGAGAATGCAAATAATAAAAGATGAACTTCTTGAAGAAAAAGAAAAATTCGGAGATGAGCGAAGAACGGAAATCGTTTATTCCTCTGCAGAATTTAACCCTGAAGATTTCTATGCCGATGATGAAGTTCTGATAACCATATCAAATCTCGGATACATAAAACGAACAGACCTATCTGAATTTAAGACACAAAACAGAGGAGGTAAAGGATCAAAAGGAAGCACCGCCAGAGATGAAGA
>JALSMF010000159.1 GCA_026987795.1 Bacteroidales bacterium | reverse complement strand
CCCGTGATGAGTATTTTTTTCATATTATGTTTAAAAATGTTTAATGTATACTCTTCTTCTTAAATGTTGTCGAGTATCATAAGCATCAAATAATTGGTGCGAGTCTTTATTATCTTCTAAAATATGGCTTGTAATTGCTGTTTTTATTCCGTTGTCAATATACGCCTGCATCATTTTGTTGTAAAAAACCGAAACAATACCTTTTTTCTGATATTTCGTTTTTACGCCTTGTAAAAGCATATCTACCGTATCGTTTTTTTTCAGAGCTTTAAGAATATGGATAAAACCGAAAGGAAATAATTTACCTTTTGCTTTTTGTAAGGCTTTTGATAAAGATAATACAGAAATTCCGAAACCTATCACTTCATCATTTTTGTCTAATACAAAACAAATGTATTTAGTATCTATCATTGAGAAATAGTCGTTTGTATATTTTTTTATTTGTTTGTCGGTTAACGGAACAAAACCGTATAAATGAGCGAAAGATTCATTTAATGTTTCAAACATACTTTTGGCATAAGGTAAAATATCCTTAGGTTTTTTAGCGTCTAATATTCGGAGGTTATATTTTTTTAAAACTAAATCGGATATTCGTTTTAGTTTGTCGGGAACTTTATCAGGAACTTTTACCTCGTATTGTATCCAGTCAACATCTTTTGCATATCCGAGTTTTTCGAGATGTTCGGGATAATACGGGTAGTTATACAGTGTTGCTTGTGTTCCGATTTCATCAAAACCTTCTGTCAGCATTCCTTCCAAATCCATATCCGTAAATCCGAGAGGTCCGTGAACGGCTTCGGCATTAAGGGATTTTGCCCAATTTTCAACTGTTTTTATAAGTGCTTCCGAAACTTTAATATCATCAATAAAATCTATCCAACCGAAACGTACATAATTTTCTTTCCATATCTCGTTTGATTTTTTATTTAAAATACCGGCAATTCTTCCGACAATTTTACCGTTTTGATATGCCAGCCAGTATTTTGCTTCACAAAAATCGAAAGCAGGATTTTTTTCAGGAACCAAACTGCCTTTTTCATACATATGAAGTTGAGGAACTCTGTATTTATTTCCTTTATAAAGCTTGTCCGGAAATGAAATGAATTTGTTAAGATCAGATTTTGTTTTTACTTCTTTTATTGTGATATTTTCCATGATAAGAGAGTTTTTTATGCAAATTGAACTGATTTTTCACTTTCAATAAATGCTCTGCATTCAACGAGTTTCTCAACGGCAATGTTAATTTGTTCAGTTGTGTGCGTAGCCATTAAAGAAAATCTTAAAATACCTTTGTTTTTTTCGACAGCGGGATGCACAACAGGATTAACATAAATGCCTTTATCTATGAGCATTGCTGCATATGTAAACGTATTTATGTCTTTTCCGGTGAAAATCGGAATAATAGGAGTGGTGCTTTCTCCGATATTAAAGTTCTCTTGTTTCAGACATTTTTTTGCGTATTCGGTATTTTTCCAAACTTGCTCAATTCTTTCCGGTTCGGACTTTATTATTTCGAGAGCTTTAAGCACCGTTGCAGCAGATGCAGGCGGAATTCCGGCACTGAACAGCAAAGCTCGGGCATTATGTTTTATGTAATTGACGATGTCATAATCTGCTGCAATAAATCCGCCTAAGGAAGCCAACGATTTGCTGAAAGTTCCCATTATAATATCGGTTTTGTCGGTAAGGTTAAAATGTGATGCCGTGCCTGACCCGTTCTTGCCCATAACCCCTAATCCGTGTGCATCATCTAACATAACAGATGCGTTGTATTTGTCGGCAAGTTTTATAATTTTATCGAGAGGGGCTAAATCTCCCTCCATACTGAAAACTCCGTCGGTAATAATAACCGTTATTTTATCTTTTTCGGTTCTTTTAAGTGCTTTTTCCAGCGATTCCGTATCGTTATGCTTATACTTAAAAGTTTTTGCATAAGCTAAACGACTTCCTTCAATTATTGAGGCGTGAGCTTTTTCGTCAATTATTAAATAGTCGTTTCGTCCGACAATGCTCGGGATTGTTCCTACGTTTGCCTGAAAACCTGTGCTGAAAACCGTTGCTGCGGGTTTGTTTACAAATTCGGCAAGTTTGTTTTCAAGTTTGTCGTGCAAATCCAGGTTTCCGTTCATTAAACGCGAGCCGGAAGCTCCTGTTCCGTATTTTTTAAGAGCCTCATTTGATGCTTTTATCAGTTCAGGATGATTTGTAAGTCCGAGATAGCTGTTTGAACCGAACATCAAAATCTTTTTTCCGTTCATATATACTTCCGTATCTTGACCGGACTCAAGCGAATGATAGAAAGGGTATATTCCTTTTTTTTTGAAAATTTGCGGTAAATTATACCCTGATAGTTTTTTCTGTAATGGTTTCATTTTATTTTAATTTCATTTATTTCGTTAAAAATCAAATTTGAATCTTGCTCTTATGCCGTATTCGGAAACATTTGGGTTGTCGAGGTATGTTACTCGCTTAATTACGTCTATTCTGAAAAATTTAAAAATATTTCCTATTCCTGCACTTATTTCAATGTATGGTTTATCTGTGAGTGTGTATGTTGTCGTGTTGCCGTTTTCGTCTGTCGGGAAATTCATAAGTCCGGATGTTACAAAAGGGTTGTTTTTATCGGTAACTCCTCCGTATATTCCTTTTACGGAAATTATTTCTCTCCATTTTAACTTTTTGAGTAACGGTATTTTATTGAAAAAGAATCCGTAGAAATGATGTTCGGCAAAAACAGAAATATATTCGTCGCTTACAAATTCGAGAAAATTCATCATATTATATGAATGTAATTGGTATGCGTAAGTTTGATTTGCCCTGTGAACAAAAAGCAGAGGAAAAGGTATTTCGGAGCCGAATATTTTACCGGCTTCTATTTCAAGATTTGTAAATCCCAGCGGTGCTGTATGTATTCTTTTAAACAGGTTGAAAGATAATTTTCCGTATGTAAAATCGGCATTTCGTAAAGCTTCTAATCCTTGGGTGTAAGACAGTTGCATTATCGGATATTTGCCGAGAATCGGGGTTCTGTAATTATATCCCTGAATGTATTTTTCGTTCGGAGCAAAGCGTATTGTTCCGGTAATTTCACTTGTT
>JALSMF010000158.1 GCA_026987795.1 Bacteroidales bacterium | reverse complement strand
GTTTATAACACCTTTAAATGTTCCGGAACCCGGATTTTTTGAAATATTTTTAACAAAAGTATAATCATAACCGTCTAAAAGAGGAATGTCCCACTTTATTTCTTTGCCGAATTTTTTGTCGTAAACTTTCTCCCGGGACTGCTCCCATGTGTAAAAAACTTTTATCTGAACCTTATTTCTTTCTGCCAAAAGTTTAAACAGCGGCGAATAATACTGTATGGGGTGTGTTATGATTATTGCGAGGTTTTTCATTTCACAGCTTCTATAAACAATGTTTCTTCCGGACGATTATCTAATATTTCTATATCGGGAACTAAACCTTGTTGGTAATTTCGTTTATATATTTTTCTAAATCCGGCTTTTTTTAACATATTTTCTATTATCTCAAAGTCATACATATAATGATGGTGTTCATATAAATTAGCTGTTTCTGTAAAGAAGAATTTCAGAAAGTTTTCTTTTTCACCCTTTTGATATAAATTCACGGCGTATTCTAAATTAGGAACCGCAATACGAACAACACCGTTTTTTTTGATACATCTAAACATTTCTTTTAACAAATAAGCTGCATCAGAATGCGGCAAATGCTCTAAAAAATGGGAAGAGAATATAAAATCACACGAATTGTCCTTAACAGGAATACCATATTTTAAATCATGATGAATAAACGTATTTTCTTTTAATATTTTTATATATTCATTTTTAGAATAATACTTATTTGCTCCGGAGAACGTATAAATTTTTTTTAAAAAAAACACCGGAAAATGAGAGAAAAACGCATTATAACTACCATCGATATTAATCCAATTTTTAGCAACTTGCAAGCCAGCACCCAAATTTAATTTAATATCTGTTTGTTTTATTACTCTGTTTTTCTTTAGTTTTGCAAAAACAGTAATTATTTTGTCAATAAGTCGGGCCATTTTAGCTATGGTTTTTTGAAATTAATTTTAAAATAATACTGTTTTTGTGTGTTATGATTATTGCAAGTTTTTTCACACTGTTACAATATTGTTTTATACCAATCTATAGTTTCTTTGACACCTCTTTTTATATCAAAGCGAGGAGCCCATCCAAGGTTTTTGTGTATTTTTGAAATACTGACGGAACGTCTCCTTATATTGTCAATATCACGTTCGGGAACGTTCTCTGATTTAACTTCTCCCACATAATCGGAAATAATTTCGACAAGTTTGTTTACGGATGTTTCAACAGTTGTCCCGATGTTAAAAATATCGCCGTATGCACGCGGGTGAACTGCCGCAAGAATTGTTGCATCAACGGCATCTGTTATAAAAGTATAATCTCGGGTTTGTTCTCCGTCTCCGAAGATAGTAAGAGTTTTATTTGTCAGAGCATTGTGTATGAATTTGCCGAGAACTCCGGCATACGGGTTTTTTGGAGTTTGTCCGTAGCCGTAAACGTTTGAATATCTTACTACTGTTGCAGGAATATCATAGTTTCTGCAATACATAGCCGTAAAATTTTCTCCGAGAAGTTTCGTCGCGGCATAACTGCTCAAAACTTCAGGTGCATCGTTTTCGTTTACCGGCAGCCTTACGGAGCTTCCGTAAATTGATGTTGAGCCGGTATAAATAAAACGTTTTAAATTCGGGAGGTCATTATGCCGAATATATTCAAGAATATTTAAAGTGCTTTCGGCATTTATTTTTAAATGAACATTCGGTTCGGAGCCTGACGATGATATTTGCTTACAGGCAAGATGAAATATATAATCGGTATTTTTAAATAAGGGAAACAGTTTTTCTTTGTCGCAAACACTTATTTTATGAAACTCGATTTTTTTAATAATATCAGACAAGATTTTTTCCGTACTGTTTGACAGGTCGTCAACCACAATTACCTCACAATTATAATCGTTTACGAGACTTTTTACTAAGTTGTGACCGACAAAGCCGGCACCGCCGGTTACAAGCACCTTTTTATTTTTTATTTTTTCTCTGTGATTTATCATTTTATTTTTTTAATAAGTTTTCAATCGGCATAACAAATTCTTTTGTCATACCTAATGCTGTGTGTTTTTGAATTAAAGGATTTGAGAGGTCAAATTTAGCAAAGTTGTCTTTGTTTTTAATTAATTCTTTTATTTTTTCTGTCAACTCCTTAAATTTTGTTTCCGGTAATTCTTTTTCCGAGTATGTAACAATGTATTTATAGTTAAGATGTTTTAGAAATTCTGCAGGGAAAGAATCTTTATGCAAAAATGCAATGAACGGTTTGCCGGATGCAATAAGCCCCATAAGTTTTGATGCGGCATAATAAGGTTGCATTCCGCCAAAAAGTAAAATAATATCAGATGTCATTGTTAATTCAACTGCCTTTTTATACGAAACACGCTGGGGATTTTCTGTCATATAACTCTGCATCTTAAATTTTTCAATCCACTGAACAGTTTGCGGTTTCGCTAAATTTTCTCCGGCATAAGATGTTCCGTAAAATTCAATTTTCAACGGTATTTCTTTTTCAATTTCGGATAATGACTTTAATAGTGGTTCTAAAACAGGGTAGGCATCGTGCCAAACAGCTCCTATATATCTAAAAATAATTTCATCAGATGAGTTTTTTTTAATTTTAACCTCAAAATCAGATGGTTCTACACCGTAGGGAATTGCAAGAAGAGACTTGCTTTTCGGCAAATTATATCTTTCTTTCAGATTATTATTTATTCCCTCTGAAACAGAGTAAATTATATCTGCATTAAGGACTGCTTTCTTTTCAAATTTTCGAGCTATTTTTTGACTTATTCGTTTTTTAAAATTTGCATCTTTCGGAATTTCGCCGACAAACCAAGGGTCTATAAAATCAATACCGTAGGGAATTCCTGTTTTTCGTTTAATCAATGGAGCAATGAGCAAAATATACCAAGGCGGAACCGGATAAAGTACAAAGTCAGGATTTTCTTTTTTTGCGGCTTTTTTTATTGCAGGCAGAAGGTAGGGTATCATTCGCAAGCCTAAATCACCGATACCAAATTTGCGTGTTTTTTTTTGGTTTAATGATTTTACAACAGTTATGTCAAAATCATTTCCTGCAAGTTCGGTCATCCATTCGTCTGTTTTTTCTTCTCTGTATTTTGG
>JALSMF010000157.1 GCA_026987795.1 Bacteroidales bacterium | reverse complement strand
CTTTAAATTCCAATTTGTTTTCGGAAAATCTTTATCTCTATACCACTTGCCTTTTTCAATTACCAAAACTTTATATCCTTTTTCGGAAAGTCGCAAAGCCGAAACCGAACCGCCGAAACCGGAACCGATTATCACAAAATCGTATTCTGCGTCTTTATTCATTTTGTAAATTTAATACTTTTTAAATTAAACCGGTAAAAATTAACAACTTAGTTCTTTATTTTTAAAAAAAATATTTAACTTTGTTTCGTAAAGGTGCGAAATATGATTGAAACAGAAAAAATAATTACCCAAGAACAAGAAAAGCTTGCAAGATATGCCAAAGCATTGTCTCATCCTGTCAGAGTGTATATAGTTAAACTGCTTGACAAGCATACTTTTTGCTTTAGCGGAGATTTAGCGGAAGAATTACCGATAGCTCGTTCTACACTCTCACAACATCTTAAAGAGTTAAAAAAATCCGGTTTAATAAAAGCAAATATTGAACATCCGAAAATCAGGTATTTTCTTAACACCGATAACTGGGATGAAGCAAAAAAACTGTTTACAAGATTTTTCTGGTAAATAACAAATATTAAGTTTTAAGTTCTGTATTCTTACCTTGTAATAGCCTATGAAGATACTTATTTTATGCACCGGTAACAGTTGTCGCAGCCAAATGGCTGAAGCTTTTCTGAAATCTTTTGACAAAAAGTTAAATGTTGTGTCGGCAGGAACAAATCCCGGCAAAGAGGTTCATCCTAAAGCAAAGGAAGTGATGCGTGAATGCGGTATCGACATAAGTATGAGCAGACCCAAACATGTCGATACTTTTTTAAATGAAAATTTTGATTACGTGATAACGGTATGCGGTAATGCTGAAGAAAATTGTCCTGTATTTACGGGCAATGTAAAATATCGTCTTCATATGGGCTTCGATGACCCGGCAGAAGCCAAAGGCAGTGAAGATTATATTATTTCCGAATTTATTCGTATAAGAAACGAAATTAAGCGAAAATTTCTTGACTTTTATAAAGCAAATCTGAAAACAAATAAGTGATGCTGAAGCAAATCCTGTAACCTCTATAACTTCCGGTTATCCATTCTCGATTTGTAAAATTTCAAAGTCATAAATTAAACGGGATATCCCATATAGAGAATCCCGTCTTTTAGAATATTTGAATTATGACAAGTACTAAGAACTCAGTTAATGACTATTTTTTGTGTTGCGGTTAACTTTGAATTGTTGAAATGAACAAAATAAACACCTTTTGAGAAATTATTTACATTTACATAAAGCAAATTTGATATCATTTCATTTTTATAAACCTCTTTACCTGTAATATCAGTAATACTAACATTAATTTTATCTTTAAACTCAGAAAGATATTTAATTTTAAGTATATTACTTACAGGGTTCGGATAAAGCAAAATATTATGTTCATTTATTTCATTAACCCCAACACTTGAAGTAACAGCCAAAGTCTGTGCTGTTCCGACACCGCAACCATTAAACGGAGTACAAGTTATCACTCCGCTTGAATTTCCTACGGTAACCGTTACTTGATTAGAGTTTCCGCCGGAAATCTGTACCCAACCCGAAGGAAATTCCCATTGATACATTGCTCCTGTAATTGCATCAACACTATAAGTTTGTGTTGAATTAATTTCCGGTGCTGCATTTCCGAAAATTTCATTTGGCTGACCCGGTATAGAAGAAACCGGCATTACTGACAAATACTGACTGTTACCTGTTCCGAAATCATTTGACGGGACAACTAAAATTAGACCGGTATTACTTCCCACCTCCACAGTTATTGTATTTGTTCCTTGTCCTGATACAATTCCCCAACCCGAAGGAACTTGCCAATTGTAATTAACAAGCGGAAGATAGGGAGCACTGTAAGTCTCTACAGACCCAATACACGGATATTCAGTTCCGAGAATCATATCAAGCTCCGGAGCTTTAAAATCAGATAAGTTTCTTTGCCATATAGATCTGTTAGAAGCAACATATACTTTATTATCTGTAATTAGAGAGTTCGAAAATCTTATATCATTTGGCATATTATTCCCTGTAATATCAATCCAGCTATTTCCAAAATTTGCAGATACGTATATACGATTTTCGTCCGGGAAAAAAACTAAGGAATCATTTGCAGAGCTACCTGAACCAGAAGTAATAAAACTATTATCAGATATAATATTCCAAGTATCGCCTAAATCATCAGACATATACAGTTTCTTAATTTTACTTCCATTCGGCAAATTCAATATTGTTGCTGCAAATATCTTATTACCTGCCGAGTACATTTTAAAAATTCCTAAATTACCATTACTTCCTCCCAAAACTTTTTCCCAGCTTACTCCTTGATTTTTTGTTCTGTAAATACCATCTTCCGGAGTAACGTTATACTTTCCAATAAAATCAACCCCACCGGCAGAAGCGAATTCAAAATTGAAGAATATCGTGTCTTTTAAACCACTATACTCCCATGTTGTTCCTCTATCTGTTGATCGATAAATACCTTCTCCATAGACCGGAGCATATAAAGTTTTTCCATTATATCTTACTCCTTGAATATTAGTAACACTTGAAATCGGCAATCCTGTGTTTATAGTTTGAAAACTGTTTCCGTTATCAGTTGAACGATACATCGCATTCGGAGATGCAATAATTATTGTATCACCAATTTTTTCTACACCTTTTATATAATTATTCAGACCCTGGGGATAAAGAAACTTCCAACTATTCCCTAAATCATGAGAATATCGTAAATAATTTTTTAGAGGTGCAGTAATAAAAAGACCGCTGTCAGCACTAAGTATTTCACTATTTCCCATAGTTGTCATTGTTACCCAGTTGGTATCATTATCATTAGTTTTATAAGATGCACCATTATAAACTGAGGTAAAAACGTTATTACTAATTTTAGTTATACTGGCACCATGATAAAAATTTAAATCATTATTATTTAATGAGTTAATAATTGCAGTGCCTCCGGAATCCTCTATCGATAATATGCCAAAATTTGTTGCAACATATAATAATCCGTTATTAGAATAAAGTGCGCGAGTATAGAAATTATCACTTAGAAATAATGTCCAATTATTTGTATTAA
>JALSMF010000156.1 GCA_026987795.1 Bacteroidales bacterium | reverse complement strand
TATCATATATAAAGACAAAAAAGCATTTTATGTCGGCAGAACAGATGATATTAGAATAAGGATACAAGAACATACCAGATTGGGTTCTCCTGTGGGTAGTGCAACTTTTGCTTTCAACCTTGCAAAATTAGATTTTATTGAAAAAGGGCTGTGTAATGATGATACATCAAGAGAAGAGCTTATAGGAAATGAAGAATTTATGAAGTTATTCTATAAAAAGAAAAAAATTCTGCACGTTTGTGAATTTAAATATATTGAACTTGAAAATGACATTCTTCAAACAATGCTTGAACCTTATTTAGCATACAAGTTGAAAACATACCCTATTTATAATACATTTGAGAATCATTAAATATGAAAAAATAGCTTAATAATATCCCGTCATATGGGCTGCTACAAAAAACAAAAAAGGAAAGCAAAGATAGGCGGTACGCACATACAACCGCACAAAGGCATCAAGGTCAAGCCCTGCGGGTTTTGAATATTTTTTTTATGTTTATTTTTTAATAATTTTCAAAGGCATAAAATAAATATCCAAAAACCTTGACACCCTTCTGCACCGCCTGTTATAAAGCTTTCTTTTTTCTTTTTTTCCGGTTTTTTTCTGGTTTTCTTTTAAAAATATATGTTAAAATACACACTAAAAAAGCCCCATTGTTAAAGAGAGCTTTCAAAAGTATTTCATTCATATTACTTCATTTGGGCAGATAATTTATATTCAAACTCTTCACATCCGCCTATCCTGACACCGTTGCAACCTTCAAGCCACATACACTTTAAACACAAAAACGGTTGTGCAACAGTTTTTATCGGTATTTCTTCACTCTTCATTCTTTGAAGTTCATAAATCCTTTTAAAACGTTTTGCTTCTTTTTCATAGAAGCCTTTTTCTGTAATCGGAGATTTTGTTTTATTCTCTTCCATTGTAATTATAATTTAAGTGGTTAATTAAAAGATGTTATTAATTTTTGCAGCGTGTCCCGAAGCAAAAAGATAATATTCTGAATTTACTTGTTGATAAAACTCTATTCCTATCACATTAAGAACCCCAACCTCTGCCGGCATTGCGGGAGAACCTGAAAGCGTGGCTGTTATAGTTGTATCAGTTGCAATATTAGTTGTCAAATCTAAATATGAGGAATATACAATATTAGATTTCATATTTAAAGCATCATTTTCGGGCTCATATTGTTTAGTTTCTGCATTAAAACTATAATCAGAAATAACCCCGATTGCATTTACAATTCTAAAATGTGTTGCTCCTGCCGGTGCATTAATACTATTTCGCGGGTTAAAAGCTGCAATTACAAGGTCTGAGCTGTTTCGGTCAACATTTGGTGTTATTGTAAATGTTGCATGCAAAATGCTTCCAAATGTATTTTTCTTATTAAACTCTGTACCTTTAAGATGTTCCGGAAATTGACTTATTAAAATTGACCTTTCACCTCTTTTCCCAACCGTATCTTCTTTATTGATTTTTTTCATCAATGCAGTTATACGACCTGTTAAGCGAGAATCTGCAATACTTTTAACAAGCCCTGCAAAACTAACTCTTACTGCTTTTGCAGCTGTTGCTGAACCGCCAAACTCACTCATATTTTCACGTGTACGTGCAAATGCAGGGTCTGTTTTAATTTGTTCGGCTGTTGGTCCGCCAATCATTCCGGCAAAATATCCTTCTGTATTTTTAATTTTAAAATGTCTTATATCGCCTAATGTTCCGATATATTTAATTGGTCCTTTCTGTCGTGCCATAATTATAAAATTTTAGTTAATAACATTAATTAAATATTCAAGGCAAAGATAAGTCATATATGCTTCATAACAAACTGCAAGACAGTGCAATACAATGCTTAATCATACATCAAAAAGGGGAATAAAAAAATAATTTGACTTGTTGTACCTATGTTGTACCATCAAAGAAAAAAGCCCTGTAACCTTATGATTAACAGAGCATTTAGAAGTTTCTTGGTGACCCCGGCGGGACTCGAACCCACAACCCTCAGAGCCGAAATCTGATATTCTATCCAATTGAACTACGGAGCCGTCTTTTCAGAACGCAAAATTATAAAAAAAATAAAAAATAAAGCTTATTTTGAAATTCTTTTAAAAAGAACCGTGCTTTTTTACTATTTTTGCAGACTTTCAAAAAATAAAGGTTTCTTAAATTTTAAGTCAGAAAAATGGAGTATAATTTTAAGATTATAGAACAAAAACATCAAGAGAACTGGATAAAAAAAGATATTTATAAAGTTACCGAAGACAAAACTAAGCCCAAATTTTATGTGTTGGATATGTTTCCTTATCCTTCCGGGGCAGGATTACATGTAGGGCATCCTTTGGGCTATATCGCTTCCGATATATACAGTCGTTATAAACGTTTAAAAGGGTACAATGTTTTGCATCCGATGGGCTTTGATGCTTTCGGTTTGCCTGCAGAACAATATGCCGTTCAAACCGGGCAACATCCGGCTGTTACTACAGAAATTAACATAAAAAGATATAAAGAGCAGCTTTCAAAAATCGGATTTTCTTATGATTGGAGTCGTGAAGTGCGAACTTCCGATCCCAAGTATTATAAATGGACACAATGGGTATTTCTTAAAATGTTTCACCATTGGTTTAATAAAAAAACACAAAAAGCCGAACCGATTGAAACTCTTATAAAAGAATTTGAGTTAACCGGAAATACTGAAATTGATGCGGCATGCAGTAAAGCTCCTGTTTTTGAAGCTGCTGTCTGGAACGGTATGAGTGAAAGCGAAAAAGATGATATTTTGATGAATTACCGGCTGGCATACAGAGCAAAAACAAAAGTAAACTGGTGCCAGGCACTCGGAACGGTTCTGGCAAACGATGAAGTAAAAGACGGCGTGTCGGAAAGAGGCGGATATCCCGTAATCCAAAAAGAAATGATGCAATGGCAATTAAGGGTAACGGCATATGCAAAACGACTTCTTGACGGGTTGGATACATTGGAATGGTCGGATTCTCTAAAAGAAATGCAACGAAATTGGATAGGACGTTCCGAAGGTGCCGAAATTTATTTTGAAATTAAGGATAAAGATGAAAAAATATTGGTTTTTACAACCAGACCCGATACAATTTTCG
>JALSMF010000155.1 GCA_026987795.1 Bacteroidales bacterium | reverse complement strand
TATTTAAAACTTTCAATTGATTTTTTACCGGATTATATTCAAATGGTCTTACTTCAATACGTCCTAATCTGACATCACGCATTTGCCCTGCATTTTCATAAATTGCGATACTTCCCGGTGAGAAAAACTTATCCGTATTGTAAACTTTTTCATTATAATAAAACGGGGCATCTTTCGGATCAATATCTTTTCTTAAAGGAGGTTGTGCCGGTATAATTTTTTCTGTAATACCTTTCTTTGTTAAATCAATAATTTCTTCATCGTAAGAAAGAACGGTAATTTTTACTTTTGCATCTTGCGGAACTTCAATAAGCCGAGAATAAACCGGTAAATCAGGGTTACCCGACCCGAATGTTTTAACAAGACCGACAGTTTTAAGTTCAACAAAAGAGTCATTTTTGCTTTTTTTATTATCAAAAAACAGTTTTGAAATATTTCCGTTAACGGTAAATCCTGACTGTGACTGATTTACAACCACGAACTTATCACTTTTTTGTTTCAGCAAAACAGTTGTTTTGCTTTGCGACAAGCTAAAGCCTATTCCGGAAAAGAATAAAAAGACTAAAAGAATATTTTTTTTCATAATTTTAATTTTTTAAAACTTAAATGACTAACCTTAATAAAAGACTTATTTTTAATAAAACAGTTGCACAAAAAACACAAATTTCAAAAATATAATCAACAAATTACTTTAATTTCAGGAAATAAATACATCAGAAATATTTTTCCTGAAATTTTTATGTCAAAATTAAATATATTTGTCGGTAAATAAAGAATATTTTTTATGACGCTTTGCAATATCGGACATATTCAAAATTATGAACTTATGAAGGAAAAAAGTAAAATTTCATTCAGAAATTATATACCTGATGACTTTAACGAAGTGATGAACTTATGGATATTAACCGGAATGGGAGGTAAAGAAAGGGGAGATAACAATGAAGTGATAATGAGAACAATTAATGCCGGCGGAAGATTGCTGATTATGGAACAAAACGGAAAAATAACAGGCACTGCCTGGCTTACACACGATAACAGGAGAACTTTTTTACATCATTTCGGCATACATCCGAATTTTCAAGGACAAGGATTGTCAGTAAAATTAATGGACGAGTGTATGAAAATAATTAAAGAAATAGGGTATCAGGTAAAATTAGAAGTCCATAAACAAAATATAAAAGCTTTAAAAGTATACAAAAAATACGGATTTATTGATTTTGACGATTACGAGCTTATGATGCTCAGAGAAATTCCGGATTAAACTTTCTCAAAAATAAAGAATAATTCTCTGCCGGCTCTGGGCTTTATTGAATTATAAGCAATTTCAAAGGTTTTTACCCTGAATTTATCCTTTATCAGTTCTAAATATGTTTCTTTCATTGCACCGAAAGGAGGTTTATTAAGTTTAAATTCGTGATTAAAAAATACACCGACATATTTGCCGCCCGGAAGAAGCAAATCATAAATTTTCAAGGCTAATTTCTCTCTGTCTTCAGGAACAATCGAAGTAAAAAATGCAAGTTCCAAAATCAAATCATAATTGCCCTTGTGATTAAAAAAATCATCATTAATAATGTTTGCCTCCGGAAATAAAGGGTCTCTTTTCCTGAAAATTTTCACGGCTTCTTCAGAATAATCAAGGTAAAAAGTATTACGAAAGCCTTTTTTATAAAGATAACTTGCTTCGTACCCGCTTCCTCCGCCCGGAATTAATATATTTATTTCTTTGTCAGTAAGTCGGTCTGCATACTCTTTCAGCGGTGTGCTTACATATCCGATGTCCCAACCGAGCTCTTTATTTGCATAAAGTTTTTCCCAATAATCTTTGTTTATTTTCATAATAAAATTATTCCGGCTACACTCTTATTTTTGTCAAAAAATAAAAACTGCTGCTACGCTAACTTACTTTAATATTACTTTTCTTCTTAAAGTTTTATTTTGAATATGAATTTCAACTATATAAATGCCTGTTTTTTGAACACCCACACTGCAATCACCTGACAAACAGGATGTTTCTGCAATAAGCCGTCCCGACATATCATAAATTACGGCTTTCTTTATATCATTACTTCCTGACTCTACAATTATATTTCTGTTTGCTGAATATACCTTTATACCCTTAAAATTACTATTTCTGACATCATTGCTTTCGGCAACAACTTCAACAGTGTTTGAATTAATACTTGTTTCCGTATCATAATTCACTCTTACCCTGTAATAATAAGTTCCGGGAACAGCAATGCTGACAGTATAAAAAGTGTCAAGTCCTGTATTCAAATTTTCATAACCGTTTAAAAAAGTTTGAAAATCCGCACTTTCAGAAACATCAAGACTGTAACTCACAGCATTCGGAACAGGTAGCCAATGAGCCTTAAAACTGTATGCTGTTACCTCATCGGCAGGAAAACAAAACGTAGGAGAAATTACGGCTCCGTTCTTCATAACCAAACTGTCAATAAGCAAAGAACTTCCCGCATTTCCTGAAAATCCTGATGACAGAAATATAATATTAAGCGTGTCCGGAATTTCTGTCGAATTATATATAAAAGGTAAGTCTGTCCTTGTGTAAATATTATAAGTGTCACTGTTCATATACCCTGTTACAGCAACTGTATCCGCAAGCAATGTTACCTCATTCCATTTTGTTAAATAAGCAAAGAAAAACATTGTATCAACGCCGGAAGGCAAATATTTAAAAGTGAAACTTACACCGTCAGGTCTGTCAGTATAAGGTGTCCCGCCTGTTAATGTCTGATTTGCGACATCAATATTTCCTAAAGTAACTAATCCCGGAATAAATTGCCCGAGTATTGAAACACTTGACAAATCTGCAGCATAACTGCCCTGAAAAGCATCTGTTGTTTGATTCACTGTTCCTATTGAATTCCAACTGTCAGGTTCGCCGCCCGTCCAAGTTTCAAAATTACCGTTAGGTATTTGTTGCTGAGAGAATAACAGCAGCCAACCGTTTATAACTAACAGTAAGGTAAGTAGTATTTTTTTCATAAGTCATATATTTAAAACTCAAATATATTATAATTTTTATTTACAACAGGTCTGAATAAAATTGTTTTTTCTATTTTTGACAAAAAATTAAAGTATGGCATTAATAAAATCAGTATCC
>JALSMF010000154.1 GCA_026987795.1 Bacteroidales bacterium | reverse complement strand
GTCTTTTTGGTTTTCGTATTTTTCCAGTAATGCAAATTCATATCCTGTATCTTCGGCTGTTTCTTTTATTTTTCTTACTGCTTCAGGTGCGAAAGGCTTTACGGTTGCTACTGTTATTTTCATTTTGTTTTATTTTATTTTTAAATGGCTGATTTTTATTAATGCTTACTCTCAAATTCTTTCATAACATCAACAAGGGCATTTACGCTTTCAATAGAAAGTGCATTATATAGAGATGCTCTGAAACCTCCTACAGAACGATGTCCTTTTATACCTATCATACCTTTAGAGGTTGCAAATTCAAGGAATTCTGCTTCAAGTTCTTTGTATTCTTCATTCATAACAAAGCAAACATTCATTAAAGAACGGTCTTCTTCTGCAACAGTTCCCTTGAAGAGTTTGTTTCGGTCAATTTCAGCATATAATGTTTCTGCCTTTTCAGTATTTCTTTTGTACATACCTTCAACACCTCCGTTTGCTTTAACCCATTTCATTGTTTGAAGAGCCGTGAAAACAGGAATAACAGGAGGAGTGTTAAACATAGAGTTTTTATCTATATGTGTTTGATAATTAAGCATAGTAGGGATTTTATGTTTTACCTTACCGAGAACGTCATGCTTTACTACAACAAATGTAACGCCCGAAGGAGCAAGGTTTTTTTGAGCGCCTCCGTAAATAATTGCATATTTTGAGACATCAACTTTTCTGCTGAAAATATCAGATGACATATCTGCAACCAAAGGAACTTTTACGTTTAAATCTTCATGATATTCGGTACCGTATATTGTATTGTTTGTGGTAATATGAACATAGTCTACATCGTCAGGTATATCGTAACCTTTAGGAATTGAGAAAAAGTCCTTTCCTTTAATTTCTATGATATCACCGAACATTTTTGCTTCTTTAACAGCTTTTGTAGACCAAGTTCCCGTATTAACGTAAAGAGCTTTTTTCCTCATTAAATTAAAAGGAACCATTGCAAATTGAGTACTTGCCCCGCCTCCTAAAAACAATACTGAGTATCCTTCCGGAATATCCAACAGTTCTTTAAATAAAGCAACAGCATCATTCATAACCGCATCAAATTCTTTTGAACGATGTGAAATTGAGGCTAAAGAAAGTCCTGTTCCGGCAAAGTCTTTCAGAGCATTTATTGTCTCGTCAATAGCTGATTGGGGTAAAATTGACGGTCCTGCATAAAAATTATGTTTTTTCATTCTTATCTTATTTAAAATTGTTTTATTAAAATGATTTTTTGCAAATTTGCAATATTTTGACAAAATACGGAATTGTTTTTTAACATTTTCCGGAAGTTAATGTGATTTTATTTTAAATATCAAATACAGTCTTATGAAAAAGCTCTCATTATTAGTAATTTCCTTCTTAATATATTTTTCTTCAGGGTATTCTCAAAGTCAGATTATTTTTGATAAAGAAAATACTTTGACATTTTTGATAAGATATGAGCAAGGACAATCAGGTGTTAAAAATCAGATATTCAGGAAGATTGCACAAGGGTATTCGAAGCCGGTCAGTAATGTGAGTTTAAGATTTTCTTTTAATGAACACAGACAAATATTGAAAAGAGGCAACCGACTTGAGTTTATAGCAGATATCAGTAATATTAAAATTGAGGGAGATAAAATGTACAGAGGATTTGATGTAAGTAAGGCATTAATTCCCGGGAAGATATCTTTTACGTTGCAGTGGTTAAAAAACGGTAATAATATCGTAAATACATATACTTTTAATGATATAAACGTCAAAGATAACAGTACGGAACTTGTTCATATGACCGTTACCGATACCGTAAATACCGAGAATTATAAAATAAAAATCGTAAACAGAGTTTTTGACTATACTGATTTGAATTTACAAATGTTTAATAATGAGTCGGTAATGATTGACAGGTATTATGATGAAAATGTGTCTGCAAGAAGTAAATTAAGACAACTTAACAGAATAAATACAAACAGGGATTACTTAAGCCATTTGGAAGATTTGAATGAATTATACAGATTAAGAGATACTGCAATAAGGGCGGAAGTTTATGTTAATACGGTAAAGCAGAAAGAATTTTATCGTTTTTTACCGCTGAATATTTATGACCCCGAAGGTTTGAAGAGTAAATTAAACAGAATTTCAAATAAAGCAGAATTATTAAAAGATGTATGTACGGATTTGATAGATAATTTTGATAAAATATATTATGAGAGAGGAATTGAAATGATAGCTCGTCATAATCCCGGACAAGCTGATTATTATTTTAATAAATCAATTGAAATTAATCCGGGTTTTGCTCCTTCACACTTTCAACTTGCAAGACTTTACTACAACTCCGGATATATTGATAAGGCGATAGATAAACTTTTTCAGATAAGAGGAATGAATCCTGACACTGAAACAAAGTTACAAACCGTTGAATTGGCACGAGGTATTTATAACGATTTTTTACTTAACGCCGCCGAATTAAACAATAATGCCCGTTTTGATGATGCAAAGGCAGTTCTTTCAACTGCTTCGCAAATTTGCAGAGACTTTCCGGAAGTAAGATGCAGACAGGCAATGGATGTTGAAATGTCAAGAGCGGTTAACGGGAAATTTTATCAAATATTAAATGCTGCAGATGTAAATTTCAGAAACGATAATTTGACAGAAGCTGAAAGAATAATAAATGATGCCGTAAATTATGCTTACGAAAACAGAGATTTTATTAATGACGACTCCGGAATAAAAGAAAGAATACGCATTCTATACAACAGGTATCTTGAAAGAGGCAATAAATATACGTACAATAAAAAATTCAGTCAGGCAATTAACGAATATGACAATGCAGCAAGAGTTTGTAACGGTTACAGGCAAATCAGCTGCTCCGAAGCATTAGTAAAAGGATACAAAAAAGCCCGAACAGGCATATATAATTCATACTTAAATGATGCAGAGAATTATTTCAGAAAAGGTAAAAATGAAGATGCCGAGATATTTGCCGATAGAGCAATATCATACAGAAAAAAATACAGTCTTAAACAAAATTCAAAAGAAGACAGATTATTTCTTGACATAAAACAAGCAATTTATAATGACGTAATTTCCGAAGGAAATGATTTTGCATCGGAAAGTAAATTT
>JALSMF010000153.1 GCA_026987795.1 Bacteroidales bacterium | reverse complement strand
TTAGACAGATTTGAAGGTGTTATAATTAAAATACCGGCAACCGTTGTTATTTCCACCGAAATTTTTGATAATTTCATGGAAGACAATGATTTATACCCTTTTGCTCTTGGAAACAGAACAAATGAAGAGATTTTGGAACGTTTTATAAATTCTGATTTGAGAGAGGATACTGAAAAAGATATGGCTGTATTTTTAAAAAATGTCAACTCTCCCGTTGCCGTAAGATCTTCAAGTGTTCTTGAAGACTCTCATTATCAGCCGTTTGCAGGGGTCTATTCAACATATATGCTCGGAAACATAAGCGATGCGGAAACAAACCTGAAACAACTTACAACAGCAATAAAGTCTGTTTATGCTTCTGTTTTTTTTAAAGAAACAAAGGCATATATGAAGGCAACCAAAAACCTTATTGATGAAGAAAAAATGGGAATTGTTCTTCAGGAAGTTTGCGGAACAAAATACGAAAACAGGTTCTATCCCACATTCTCGGGTGTTGCACGTTCAGTAAATTTTTATCCTATTGAAGATGAAAAACCCGAAGAAGGAATTGTTAATATTGCACTCGGTTTAGGAAAGCACATTGTAGAGGGCAAACGGACATTGCGGTTTTCTCCCGGACACCCCAAGAAAATTCTTCAGCTCTCTTCCACGAGTATGGCTCTGAGAGATACACAAAAAACTTTTTATGCCTTAGATTTATCTCCGGATAGTTTTAAACCCTCAACAAACGACAGCATAAATTTCAAGGTTTATCGTATAAAACAAGCCGAAAAAGACGGGTCGATTTATGAAATTTCATCTGTTTACGATTTTCGCGATGATGTTATTAAAGAAGGCAAAATGTATGAAGGAAAACGCATTATCACATTTGCAAATGTGCTGAAGCACAACTCATTTCCTTTGGCAGATATAATAAAAGATGTTCTGAGAATTTGTGAAAATGCTATGAATAACCCGGTGGAAATAGAATTTGCCGTGAACCTTAATCCCGGGAATACCTCTTTAAAATATTTCAATCTCCTGCAAATACGCCCGATTGTTGAAGACATAATCGAAGATGAAATAGATTTCACTGACATTGATATTAAAAAATCACTTCTGTATTCTGAAAAAGTTCTCGGACACGGCGTTATAAAAGGAATAAAAGACATAATCTATATAAAGCCTGAAGCTTTTGACTCAATTAATAACAAAAAAATTGCCGGTATAATTGATAAGCTGAATACCGAATTGGCAGACAAAGACAGGAATTATATTTTAATCGGTCCCGGAAGGTGGGGTTCAAGCGACCCTTGGCTCGGAATTCCCGTTGTATGGGCACAAATTTCGGCAGCTCGGCTTATCGTAGAACTCGGATTGGAAAATTATCGTATTGAACCAAGCCAAGGAACTCACTTTTTTCAAAATCTGACATCTTTTAAGGTCGGATACTTTACAATAACTCCGTTTAATAAAGACGGCTTCTGGAACTTAAAATACTTAAACTCTCTAAAAGCTGAATACGAAGATGAATTTGTAAGACATGTTAATTTCAAAAATGAACTTTCAGTAAAAATAGACAGCAAAAAAAGTAAAGGTATCGTACTGGTAAAACAAGAACAAGAGACTTAAAAGAAACTAAACCGTCATTATTTCTTTTTCCTTATCTTTTATAATCTCCTCAATTTTTTTAATGTATTCGTCAATTTTTTCCTGAACTTTAATTTCTGCTCTCTTTTGTTCATCTTCCGAAAGCCCCTCTTCTTTCATTTTTTTGAAAGCATCAAGTGTTTCCCGGCGAGCATTTCTTATGCTTATTTTGCATTTTTCTTCTTCGTTTTTAACGAATTTTACCAAGTCACGACGTCGTTCTTCCGTTAAAGGCGGAACGTTAATTACGATACGTTCACCGTTATTTTGAGGGTTAAAGCCTAAATTTGCCTTTTGAATTTCTTTTTCTATAACACCGATTAAGCTTTTGTCCCAAGGTTGTACTACAATGGTCTGAGCATCCATTGTTCCTACATTTGCCACTTGATTCAGCGGTGTTTTTTGCCCGTAATTTTCAACAGTTATACCCGAAAGCATATGCGGACTTGCTTTTCCTGCTCTTAATTTTAAAAGTTCTTTTTGCAGGTGGGCAATTGAATTATTTAAACTCTCTTCTAAAATTTCAAACTGCATTTGAACATCTTCATTCATAGACTTTATTTTTGAATTCTGTCGCAAATTTATAAAATTCCGTAAAATAATATATCTCTATACTAAAAAATATCGGAAAAATCCTGTTTGAGATAAAATAACGCACAGTAAAAATATGTCAAAAACTATTTCTTTAAATAAAGGACGAGAGTTATCACTAAAAAAAACACCGACCGGAACAACTGCAAAAACAAAAAAAACAGACAGTATATTAAAATCAAACCTCAGAATAAAAATAAAGAATACTAAAGAAATTAAACCTGAAATAAAACAAAATGAGTAGAAATCCTGAATTAAAGATTCTGTATTTCTGTATTTTGACAAAATATCAAAAAACGAAAGAATAATTATAATAAAAACAACGCTGCCGCTTATAATTAAATTTATATCCGGTTTAAAAGAAGCTGTTTTTATTAACAGTTGCTTATGGATATCATAAATAATATCAAAATTTGAAAAAATAAAAAACCAAACCGAAACCAAAATAAAATAAGGAATAACCAGTCCGATTAAAGACGTAGCAATTTCTCTGAAATTTACGGTTCTGAAAATTAATTGTCCCAATATTATTACAGGAAAAAAATAAATTATGTCCGGTAAAAAGAAAGAAGAAAGTGCAAGAAATAATCCGGCATTAAAAAAAGAAAAAACTGCCGTTTTTTTTGAGTATGAGCTTATAGCAGAGATGATTACAATAATAAAAAAGAACAAAAACAGAAAGCTTTGCAACGGGTTTATATATCTTATAATAATACCTGAAAAAAGCAACAAAAGCAAACCGTGCATATTTTGAAACGATTTTACAACTTTCAAGCTTTGAACAAGGCTATTATAAGCCGCCCCCGTTAAGACAAACATAAAAACAGATGAAAAAATAAATAAGGCGTTGAAGTATTTGCCGCTTATTAAGTTTATTAAAAGCTTAAGTAAAAGAGGCGTATCTGAATTTATTG
>JALSMF010000152.1 GCA_026987795.1 Bacteroidales bacterium | reverse complement strand
CCTGACTCCGACATCTTACGGATTACAGCCCTATATGACAGTAATTTGCAGCAATCAAGATATTAAAAATAAATTAGTTCCCGCTTCATACGGGCAAAAAAGCATTGCCGAATCTTCGCACCTGATTGTTTTTGCCGCAAGAACCGACATAAACGAAAAATACATCAGCAAGTTCATTAAACTGACAGCCGACATCCGAAAAATTAATATTAAAGAGCTTAAAGATTTCAAAAATATGCTAATTAACTCTTTTTTAAAAAAAACTGACGAAGAGATATTTAGCTGGGCTTCTAAACAAGCATACTTGGCATTAGGAACTTTTCTTACAGCTTGTGCAAACGAAAAAATCGACTCTTGCCCCATCGGAGGTTTTATCCCCGAAAAATATGACGAAGTCCTGAACCTTCAGAAATACAAATTAAAATCAGTTGTTGCCGCCGTAATAGGATACCGGCACCCGGACGACAAGTATCAAACACTCGCAAAAGTCCGAAAACCGAATAACAAAATGATAATCAACATAGAATAATGTCTTGGATTGAAATAACAGAACTTGTTTTACTCGGCATATTTGTCGGTTTTGTAAACACCCTTTCAGGCAGCGGCTCATTACTTACCCTGCCGTTTTTAATTTCACTGGGCTTACCGGCAAACGTAGCAAACGGAACAAACCGGATAGCCATACTTTTTCAGAATATTGTAGGAGTTACCAGCTTTAAGAGGCAAAAAGTTTTTGAATTTAAAGAAGCTGTTTGGCTTACTGTTCCTGCAGTTATAGGTGCAATTATCGGAGCATCGGTTGCAGTAAAAATTGACGATAACGTTATGGAAAAAATAATTGCCGTAATTTTAGTTGTTATGTTTTTCCTGCTTATTTTTAAACCTAAAATGTGGATGAAAGAGCAATCAAAAGAATTAAAAACAAAACCTGACTTTATTCAGTTTGTAATATTTTTTGCCATAGGTGTTTACGGCGGATTTATTCAGGCGGGCGTAGGTCTTTTCTTAATTACCGGATTAGTTCTCGGAGCCGGGTTCGATTTAGTTAAAGCAAATGCAATAAAACTTTTCATAATACTTTTCTTTACAATTTTTGCACTTGCAATATTCATATACAACGATAACGTAAATTTTAAATACGGACTGATACTGGCTGCCGGAAATATGCTCGGAGCATTTACAGCCAGCAAATTTGCCGTAAGTTGGGGACCTAAATTCGTAAGATACGTCTTACTTTCGGCATTATTCCTGGCTTCTCTCGAACTTTTCGGAGTTTTTAATTATATTTTCGGTTATTTTAACGGGTGAAAATTATAAAAAAACATACTGTTACGGAAGATATCGAAAGTATTGTCAGAGCTGCGGATTATATTATTGAAAATTGTTCTTTTTTTGAAACAAAATCTGCCGTAAAAAAAGCAATAAAAAAACAGCGTATCCTTATTGACGGAAAAATATGTCTTACCGGAACACACATAAAGAAAGGACAAATTATTGAGTTGCTCGAAAATAATAACAAAACAGGAAAAGTTTTCAAACTTAAACTTGCCGTTATATATGAAGACGATTTTATTGCCGTAATCAACAAACCGCCGGGAATAAGCGTAAGCGGAAATTATTTTAAGACAATTCAAAACACTCTGTCATTTAATCTGAAAAAAACAAACCTTGAAGACGCATTAGAAATACCTCTGCCTGTTCACAGACTCGACAACCAAACTTCAGGGCTTCTGTTAATTGCCAAAACACGAACGGCAAGAGTAAATCTCGGGAAACAATTTGAAGAAAAAAATATTCAAAAAAAATACAATGCCGTTGTAATCGGAACACCCGACAAAAAAGGAATAATTAATTTTCCCGTTGACGGAAAAAATGCCCTAACCCGATACGAACTTGTAAAAACCGAAAAATCATTGCGAAACAGACATCTTTCGCTTATAAATCTATATCCTCTTACCGGAAGAACACACCAATTACGCATACACTGTAAACAATCCGGATTTCCGATATTGGGCGATAAATTATACAAGGACGATTTGCCTGTTTTTAAAGGAAAAGGACTTTTTCTTTCTGCAACGGAAATATCTTTTTATCACCCCGAAACAAAAAAGTATATGAACCTCTCAATACCTTACCCTCAAAAATTTGATAAAATAATTGAGAAAGAAAAGCAAAGGTATTTTCGAAAAAAGAACAATCAAAACTTTATTTAACAGGACAAAAGCCGGCAATATCTTTTGCAATCCTAAACCCTGTAACGGCATTTTGATTAACGGGCTTCGAAGCTCTTCTGTTTGTAACTCTCAGCATTTCAGGCGTATTATACCAAGACCCGCCCCTGTGAACTTTCATTCTTCCGTTTTCAGGTCCCTGCGGATTCTTATCAGGACAAATTTTATAGTAATTCGTATCATACCAATCAGAACACCATTCGGCTACATTTCCGCTCATATCATATAATTGTAACCTGTTAGGTTTCTTCGTTCCTGTTCTTTTTGGTTTGCCTTCCGAATTATCTCTGAACCAAGCAACCTTATCCGGATTATTACTTCCCGAATACCTGTATTTTCGAAATATCCTGATAAAAGATGACATTTTACCGCCTTTTGCCGCATATTCCCACTCCGCCTCCGCAGGTAATCGTCCTCCCGCATATTTGCAATAAGCATCTGCACCAAACCAAGTTACAAAAATTACAGGATAATACTCATATCCTTTTTCCGTAAAATAAACAGAGTCTTTCAAAAATATTCCGCACTTAATATTTTTATATTCCCCGTCAAGGTTAATATATTTTCTTTGTGTCTGAGCATCAGGTTTAACAGCATTCAAAAAATCGCAATATTCTTTGTTTGTAACCTCATATTTTCCTATATAAAAATCGTTAACAAAAACTTTTCTCTTAGGTTGTTCATCTTCATCTCCCGACTTATTCCCAAGATAAAATTTACCGCCTTTTACATAAATCATATTTTTATCAGAATAAAATTCTTGTGAAAAAGCAGTGTAAGAAATTAAATAAAGTGATAAAAATAAAAATATAAGATTAGTATTTTTTCTCATTTTTTTCCGGTTAAACAGGATTTAAGTATGTTTGCACAAAATTAATCATTAAACTAAGAAATGTATTATAAGAATAAAATTATTTG
>JALSMF010000151.1 GCA_026987795.1 Bacteroidales bacterium | reverse complement strand
CCGTAGTTTTTATCAAATAAAATTAATCTTATTTCGGGAAAATTTTCTTGAAGAAATAAAACAGAACTGTCTGTTGAACCGTTATCGGCAACAACAATTTGATTTTCTTCGCTTTGTGAGTATTTTATTACTGAGGGTAAAAATTTTTCTAAATATTTTTTGCCGTTCCAATTCAGAATTACTATTGCTGTTTTTATTTTATAGGCTTTATTCATTGTTTCGGGTTTAGAAAGTAAGTTTTCTGCAAATTTCTTCAATATCGCTTCTTACTTTTCTGTATTTTTCTAAAATTTCCGAATTTGCTCCCGTTGTATCAAAAGGGTCTTCAACTTTAAAGAATAGCTTATTTTTTGCTTTTATGTTCAGGGTTGCATTTTCGGCACTTTCAGAGAATGTAATTATATAATCAAAACTTTCGGCTTCAAATTTTCGGACACTTTTCGGGTATTGCCCGGATATATCAATATTTTTTTCATTCATTACGGCAACTGTATAAGGACTTATCATTTTTTCGGGCTTTACTCCTGCCGAAAAAATGTTTGCCGCAGGCATTATTGATTTTAAAATACCTTCAGCCATTTGGCTTCGGCATGAATTACCCGTGCAAGCAACAAGAATCTTCATAATTGCAAAGATATTTTTTTTATTTAAAAATAAACACGTAATTATGCAAAGTAAAGCTTAATAAAAATGAAAAAAATTTTAATTATTAACGGACATCCGAGAAAAGACAGTTTTAATACTGTAATAACCAATACATATAAAACAGCAGCAGAAAATGCCGGAGCAAAACTTGAGGTAATAAATGTAAGAGACTTAATATTTGACGCTTTTCAAACACAATTTAAAGATTACGAAGCATCCGAAGATATTTTGAAGGCAAGAAAACAGATAAAAGAAGCCGAGCATATTGTTTGGGTTTACCCGATTTGGTGGTATTCTATGCCGGCATTGCTTAAAGCATTTATCGAGCAAACATTTATGTCGGGTTTTGCGTTTAGATATTTAAAATCCAAAAAAGTTTTGAAATGGGATAAATTCCTTACGGGAAAAACAACATCAATAATTTCAACAATGGATGCTCCGCCGTTATATTATAATCTTTTTATAAAAAATCCGGGCGGAAGGTTTTTGAAAGCAAGTATGGACTTTTGCGGTATTAAATTTAAAAATAAACTTTATTTCGGTTCGGTAAAACTTTCGACGGAAGACCAACGAAGAAAATGGCTAAGAAAAGTTGAAAAATTCGGGTCAAAATTTAAATAAAATAATTCTTCATCTTAAATAATAATGTATATGAAAACTGTATTAATAACAGGAGCATCAGCCGGGATAGGTAAAGAAACGGCTTATGTTTACGCCGAAAATAAATATAATTTGGTATTAGCGGCAAGAAGAAAAGAAAATCTTGAAGCAATTAAAAAAGACATTGAAAACAAACATAAGGTAAAAGTTGATGTTTTTGCCGTTGATTTATCAAAAAACGACAGTGCCGAACAGCTTTATAATAAAGTGAAAGAATCGGGTTTAAACATTGATATTTTAATAAATAATGCAGGTTTCGGTATCAGCGGCTTATTTAAAGATATTGATATTAAGAGAGAAGAGAATATGCTGATTCTTAATATTATAACTTTAACGAAGTTAACAAAATTATTTTTGCACGATATGCTTGAAAGAAAAAGCGGACATATTGTAAATATTGCTTCTACTGCCGCTTTTCAGGGAATTCCTAAATTTGCAACTTATGCAGCGAGTAAAGCGTATGTTTTACATTTTTCGGAGGCTATTGCTCAAGAATTAAGAAAAGATAATATAAAGGTAACGGTAATAAATCCCGGTGCAACGGAGTCTGAATTTGCCGAAGTTGCCGGTTTTACGGGAGATATGTTTTCAAAAGTTCCTTCGTCGAGAGATTTGGCAGAATTTATTTTTTCTTCAGTGAAAAAGGAAAAAATATCAGCAATTCACGGCTTTAAAAATAAGATAACGGCTTTTTCAACACGTCTTACTCCCCGCAACCTTCTTACAAAAATTGCAGGCAAAATGACGGAGTAATAAAATCAGTGCAGGTCTAAACCGTTAATCATATACAGAGAATGTTCAAGTGTGGGTAATATTTCATTCAAATATTCCTTTACGGCTTTAGTGCTGCCGGGCAATGTATAAATTAAAGTATCTTTAATTGTTCCGGCAACGCTTCTGCTTATCAGAGCATTTGGTTTTTTCATCCCGTATTTTACTCTTATAAGCTCCATAATTCCGGTTATTTCTTTTTCGAGCATAGGTTTAACCGTATCAACGCTTATGTCTCTTTTTCCTATTCCTGTTCCGCCGGAAGTGAAGATAATATCAAATTTCTCGGAAACTGATTTTTCGATAATTGCTTTAAGCAGTTTTGCATCATCGGGTATTAATTTGCAGGAAAAATTGAAATGACGTTTTCTGTCGGTAAGGTATTTTTGCGTAATATCTTTTATCAGAGGTCCGCTTTTATCTTCGTAAATTCCTCTGCTTGCTCTGTCGCTTAGAGTAATTATCATAATTTTCAGAACTTTGGGACGGTATTCAAATTTTGCCGGTGCTTTTAAGTTGCCGCCTTTCAGCACTTTAACAAAGATACCTTCTTTAGGCATAACACAGTTGCCTACTTCCTGAAAAATTACACAATTGTCCCCGTGGCATTTTTTTCCTATTTGTGTTACCATTAGCTCAATATTTTCGGATATAAATTTATCCAAAGGAGCGGTATTATACAGCTCTAATCCTGAGGTGGTTATGTTTTCGGCAAATTCTCCCGGACTTATTGTTTTTTTATTTTCGGAAGAAAACTTATTGATACTTTCGATACCGAGCATACTTACCTGTCTGTGCCAAAATCCGGAATGAGCATCTCCTTCAATTCCTGTTTCGGATAATCTGATACTTTCAACGGGTTTTTTAATTGTTCCTTTTTTTTCTGATATATTTACGGATATTACTTCAAAAGATTTCATATTGTCTTATTTTTTTGCAACTAAATCTGTTTTTGTTTTTTCAATTAATTTAACATTACCGATTATCATTTCTTTATCTATTGCTTTACACATATCGTAGATATTCAGCAGTGCAATTTGTACTGCTGTTAATGCTTCCATTTCCGCCCCGGTTTTTCCTATAGATT
>JALSMF010000150.1 GCA_026987795.1 Bacteroidales bacterium | reverse complement strand
AATCTTCGTGTTTTTGCAAACTATACGGACTAATAACCGCACATTTTTTTGTCCCGTCAATAACATCTTGATTGCTTGCCCAGAAGTTGTACCATTCAGACCAACCTAACGTTCCTTCATGTAAATATCTGCGTGCAATAATTCCTTTTTTAAATCCTAACTCTTGGTAATATTTATTATCTCTGCCTACATACATTGATTTTAACCAGAAGTTAGCTCCCTGTTCAATTGTGGCACCCAGAACTGTTTCTACAGGGAAATTATCAGGTAAAGAATTCCCTCTTATTATGTAAAGTCCTGTTTTATCAATGTTATTAAGATTGTCGGTATTTGTCAGTAAACCTTTATAAATAAGACCGTCAAAATCTGAAATTTCAGAAATACGAGGAGACGTTAATACTTCAACAAAACTACCGGTATCAGCTTCGGGAACGAGAACTAACTTTCCTTTTATTACCTGATAAGTATCGTGCATAGTGCCGTCTCCGAATAACTTATTACCGGCAGGGTCAAAACTTTCGTCTCTTGTTATCACTGCTTTATTACCGGTTGTAACATCAATTTGTGCTTCTTCAAATTTCATGATTTCTCCGTCAATTAATACGGCACCGGCAGATACACTAATGTTGTTTCCTCCGAGTTCCGTAACAATACATCCCCAAAGTATTGAATTTCGGTTAAAAGATACTGCCTTTGCAAGAGCTTCAAAACCCATTCTGTAAGCCGTGTCAAGAAATCTTATGTCATCGAGAACATAAGGAAATTTGCCGTTTATGTCTGTTTTTAATCTGTTCATTTTAGTATGGTATTATTGTATATTGCTTATTTACAATTTTATAATAATTTATTATTGATTTCATTTTAAGAATATCATCATTTGTCATATTGACGAAGCATACTTGCGGAACTTTGACAATAAAGTCATTTTGTGTGGTTATCTCAATTTGATTTGACAAAAAAAACTCATAGGCATCTCTTTGCTCGGCTGAATTATCTGCATCAGGTGTTGTTCCGTTGCCGTTTGCCGTGTATTCATACCACCATCCCTCAAAAACTACCCATTCGCCGGCAGTGTAATTATGTCCGTTAATAAAATAGTTTCCTATATATACGGGTAAATTATTTTCGTTTTGATTAGAAAGATATAACGGCAATATCAAAGTTCCGTCTTCAATTATTATTCCCGGACAATTAAAAGTATCACGAAGTTTTTTTTGCAGATACATAAGTTGCCCGGTAAAATTTATATCGTAAAGTTTTAAAGTCCTGAAACTTATATATTCATTGTATATTTTTTTAAGATATGAAATAATAACAGACAGCCAAGCAAGTAATTTCGGTTGCCTTAACCTCGTAGGCGTAAGTATTGTTCTTAAATATTCAAAAATCACATTAAACATAAGGCACGTATTCTATATTTAATTCATCGACCGTAAAATAACCGGATGCTGCTTTATAGTAGTCATCAATAAGAAGATAATCGGCTGCTGCTTGCGAATGAGCTTTTCCGTAAGCCGATTTAACAACGGGATTGACAACTCCGGTAACTGTTTGTAATTTGTCAGTAAGTTCAGTGATATTGAAGTTGCCGTTAAATACAATGTTTTTAAGATATTCATTTACGGCATCGGCAATCAATACATCAAGTTCTGCGGTTGTAATTTCCGCATTATAATAGACCCGTAGATTAATTTTTAAATCATCTGCATTTTCAGATATTACTTGCGTGTAAGTGCCGGGAAACTTAACCTTATTAATGTATGATTGTAAAGCAGTTTTTTGAGCTGTATCAAGAGGTATTAAATCGCCGTTGCCGTCTTCTGTTGCAACTTTAAAGATAAGAACAAAATTAAGAGTTTCAAGTGCTACACGTTTAACTATCTGCTTTGTTTCGTCAATTGCAGGATATTTAAAAACACCGTTCGTAAATTCAAGCATATCGCCGTATTGGAATGCTCGTATTTGTTCAATCCACCAAAGCAATGTTCCGTGTTGGTTTTCGGCAAAAACATTTTCAATGTAAATTTTAAAACTTTCAAAAAGTTCACGGATTGTTTTGCTGAAAAAAGCAAATATCCAAATCATAAGACGGTAAACCGATACTTTTGAAGTGCTGTTAAGTTCATCAAGCTCGGGATATTGCCCGCTTTCTTTTTCTGCAACAATTTCGTTGTATATTTCTTCTGTTGTCATATTTTAAAATTAAAACCAAATTGACAGCCGGGGCTATTGAATTTTAACCGTATCAATAAGCAGGTTTACCGAATTTTAACCGTCTCGGTATTCGTGGCTGTCAACTATATTTTAAATATTATTAATCATTAACCCTCTTTTATATCCTCTTTTATTTGTTACTACCGATATTTGAGGACTTAATCCGCTTATATTGCCTTTATTGTCAGAATAAAAGAACCGACACGTTTTGTAAGCTCTTTCGTCAATTGAACGTTTTGATGTTTTACTGTTTAACAACATATTTGTCTTAAATATGTCAGATTTTCTTATTCTGAAGCTCCTGTTAGCATTTTCTAATGTAATGTCTTCAGCATTTATTTTCCTTACTACAGGAGTTGAATATCCGTCATCCAATATTGCAAATAATTCATAAGTTGATGTATCAAAATAATTTAATTCAAAAGTATCTAACCCGAGCGGCTTAATCTTAAAGTAATAACAATCTTCTGTTCCGTTTTTTACAACTTTAATAACATAAACACGGATTAATGACTTCTTATAAACATCTGTTTTTGCTTCAACACCCCAATAAACAAAATTGCTGTCATCATTAAATGAATATAAATAAGATTCTGCAATAAAATGGTCGGGAGCAAAGCCGTTTGCTTGCGGATTTGTTCCGATATTTTCCCAAACTTCCGTTGCACTGTTCCATACTTTTCGTCCGTATTTTTCGCTGTTATTAGCAATTCCGAAAGGGAATAATATGATTCCTCTTCTTTTATTTGCCGTATAAAAGGAGCTTTGAACACCGCTCAGCCATATTGAAGAGTTGTCAAATGTTCCCGGTCTGTTTTTTCCTGTTGTCCGGACATATCTGTCAAGTAAACTGCCGAAAAAAATAGGAAAATTAGCCGTATTAAGAACTCTAATTTTCATATCTTTATATCTGACAGAAGTTCCGCCTTTTAACTGAAAGAATGAATTATTATAGG
>JALSMF010000149.1 GCA_026987795.1 Bacteroidales bacterium | reverse complement strand
TACGACACTTGCTCCTAATTTGGGAATGGTAAAATATCGCAGCGGACAATCTTTTGTAATGGCTGATATACCCGGAATTATCGAAGGTGCATCTGAAGGCAGAGGGCTTGGGCTAAGGTTTTTACGACATATCGAACGTAATTCGGTATTACTTTTTATGATACCTGCAGATGCCGATGACATAAAAAAAGAGTATCATATTTTATTAAATGAACTGAAAGAATATAATCCGGAACTTCTTGATAAAGAAAGAATTTTGGCTGTTACGAAATCGGATTTGGCAGATGAAGAACTGATTACCGAAATGAAAAAAGATTTGCCGGATATTCCGTATGTTTTTATTTCGGCAGTTACACAAAAAGGTTTAGACGAACTTAAGGATATTATTTGGCAAGCTCTAAACAGCTGAAAACGGCAGAGCCGAAAAAAGGGAACAAAAAACAGATTGTTCCCATGTCTGTTTACATACAATGCAAATATTTTTCAACCAATTTTTTAATCTCATCTTTTTTTCCGTAAAGTTCTTCACTTAAATTTTCATCTTTATATGATTTTAATTTTGAAATAAAAGTATCAATGGTTCCTTTCGGGAAAACATTATCTTTTTCATAGAAATTACGCTCTTTTTTTAGTAAATCGGCTGATTGGGAGCAGGAAGACGGCAAAGCAACTAACTTTTCAAGAATGTTTTTGTGCTTATCATCAAAAATATTTACGTTCACGTATAAATCTGCGGCACGTTTTAATGAATCAGGATTTGCTAACCCGTCTTTAGCAGCTAAAATTATTCCTGCCATAAGGTGATACAAATCAGCAGACCCGTCCGGAACACGAAACTCCGCAGTTTGTTTACCTGTTACGTAAGGAACTTCTCCTCGTTCTTGCGGATTAGCATCTTTTATCATATCTGTTTTTGCTATCCAGCCGAGAGGGACACGCACTAATACGGAGCGATTACTGTCGCCCCAGCAAACCATTGTAGGTGCTTCCTGATGCGGAACTAATCTGAGATATGATGTAGGTATAGTATTTCCGAATGCCGTTAAAGATTGTGCTTTGTCTAAGATGCCTGCTATTGCTTTTTTTGCGGTGTCCGTCAGTCCTGTTTCGTCAGCCATTACGTTTACATCGTCTTTGTCTATTTGGAAATGAATGTGCATACCGCTGCCGGCTTTACCTACGGTAATTTTAGGTGCAAAACTTATGACAACTCCGTACTTTTTTCCCAGCATTCTCAATATCCATTTTGCAATTACTAATTGTTCCACGGCATTTTCAGGGTCAACCGGCATAAACTCTATTTCATGCTGTTCGTACATTAAATCTCCGTCTTTAAAATTTCCTACCTCCGAATGTCCGTATTTTATTTTACCTCCGCATTGTGCTATAAGCTGCATTGCTTCCAGTCGCAGGTTTTCGTAATTGGTAAACGGTAGTGACGAATGATAACCTTTTTGGTCAACAGCAGGGTATAAGTCGTTATTTTCACCTATTATGTAGTATTCTAATTCGCCCATTGCTTTAAACGAAAATCCTGTTTGTTCTTTAAAGACATTGTGTGCTTTTTTCAGAATATATTCGGGAGCGCTTTCAAGAGGTTTTCCTTCTTTTGTGTAAAAAGAACAGAGAATGTCTAATGTCGGCTTTTCTGTAAAAGGGTTTACAAAAGCTGTGCTGAAACGCGGAATTACATATAAATCACTCGAATCGGCGTGTATGTAAGAAAACAAACTTGAGCCGTCAACACGTTCTCCTGTAGCAAAAATTGATTCCAAATAATTTTTTCCGGTAATTACAAAATTTAAAGTCTTTAATTTTCCGTCTTCCCCCACATATCTGAAATTAAGCATTTCGATATTGTTATCGTCTATAAATTTTATAATATCATAACGAGTAAATTCACTTGCCGGTTTTTTCAGATGTTGAACCAGTTTGTTCGGGTTCATTAATATTTCAAGTTCCCTCATAATTTCTTTACAATTTTAATAATTCAGACGGTAAAAATAATAAATGATTAAAGTAAAACTATTTTTTTAATGATAATATAAAACATAAACAGAAGGGTAGGGTATTTATTTACGGCTACTTTTTTAATACGCATAAGAAAATCAACATTTTTTCTTAATTTTACAATTAATAAAAAATAATCTCAATGAATAAAATAAGCACACGAAAAGCACTAAACCCTGCGTACAGAAAACACAAACCTTTAAGAAAAGACGTAAATAATTTTATTGAAGAATTGAGTATTTGTTTAAACACTATAAAATTAAGTGAAGAAAAAGATGAACACGAAGAACACTTTAAAGAACCGATAAAAACTTTTTTTAAAAATACGTTTTATAAAGATAATTACATTAACACTAAAGATAGAATCGATTTAGCTGTTTATACAGGTAAAGATACTGACAGCGATGTTGCGGTAATTTTTGAAGTAAAAAGACCAAGTAATAAAAAAGAATTTCTTACTACGGAAAATCTTAATCGAAAAGCACTGCAGGAATTGTTGTTATATTATCTGCGTGAAAGAATTGATAATAACAATAATAATATAAAGCACCTTGTTGCAACAAACGGATATGAATGGTATTTGTTTAAAGGAGATGACTTTTATACATATTTCTTTAAAGATAAGAATTTGTTTAAAGAGTATAAAAACTTTACGGAAGGTAAAAAGGATAGTACTAATAATGAGCTTTTTTACGGAGAAATTGCTCAAAAATACATAGCAAAAGTTAAAAATGAGCTTCCTTTTGTATATCTTAATTTTTACGGAAAAAATTTGAAAGAATACAACGATACGGAATTAAACACACTTTATAAAATATTTTCCGATGTTCATATTCTCGGCAACAGTTTCGGAAATGACAGCAATTTGTTAAACAAAGATTTCTATAACGAACTGTTGCATATTATAGGTCTTGAGGAGAAAAAAGTAAAGGGTAAAAAACTGATATATCGAAAAACCGAAAGCAAAAGAGATTATGCCTCAATTCTTGAAAATACCATATTTATTCTCGAGGACAGAGATTATATTTCAAAAATAAAAAGTATTGATGAAAACGAAGATAAAATATTTAATGCCGGTTTAGAACTTTCATTAACTTGGATAAACAGGATTCTCTTTTTAAAACTCCTTGAAAGTCAGCTGATTTCGTATCACAACAAAGC
>JALSMF010000148.1 GCA_026987795.1 Bacteroidales bacterium | reverse complement strand
CTATAAATCTTTTTTTAAAGTTTCTGAAAAATATTTTAAGTTATCTTTAGAGAAATCTAAGTTGATAAATAACATTTATTACCAAATAAACTCATATAATACTCTTGGTGTTGTTAATGACAGCAAGGGGAATTATTCAAAAGCTCTTGAATATTACTTTAAAGCATTAGCGATAACCGAGGCTGAAGGTGATGAAAAAAATAAAGGGCAGATATACAATAATATAGGTTTGATATATATGCAAAATAAAGATTATAAGAATGCCGAAATATATTTAAAAAAATCTTATGATTTGAGTAAGGCAAATAACAGTGAATCAGGTATTTCAACTTATTATATTAATTACGGTTTAATTCTTTTTGAAAAAGAAAAATATGAAGAAGCATTATCATATTTTAAGAAAGCATTGGTAATCGAGATAAAACTGAAAGATTTGTTGGCAATAGCAACCTGCTATGAAAATATGGCAGATGTTTACAGAGAAACAGGAAAATATAAATTAGCCGAGAGATATTATCATTCTGCGGTTGAAGAAAATAACGCATACGGAAATAAAGAGGGTATTGCATCTCTGTATCTTGGCTTGGGAGATATGTATTTAAAAATGCAAAATTTTGAAGAAGCGAAACAGTATTTTATAAATTCTGCCGAAACAGCTGCGGAAATTGAAGCGAATCAAATAGTTGCAGATGCTTATGAAAAATTGACAGAATTATATAAAAAAAAGAAAGATTATAAAAAAGCACTGGAGTATTACGAAAAATTAAAAAAAATTAATGACTCAGTTTTTAGAAAGCAGGGCAGTGATAAAATAGCAGAACTTAAAATCGCATATGAATATGAAAAAAAAGAAAAAGAGAATAAACTTTTAAGAGAGAATCAGATAATTGCTCAAAAAAATATTGAGTATCAAAGAACAGTTAAAAGATATCTGATAATCGGGATAGTTTTCTTTATTATACTTTCGGTGTTTCTCATTTTTTTAAGCCTGCGTATAAAAAGAAATAATAAAATCCTTTCTGTTACACTTAAAGAAATAAAAAAACAGAAAAAAGAAAAAACAGAAATAAAACAAAGATTAAACCTGCAAGAGGCACATCTGGAATCTTTTATGAGTAATGCCGTTGATTTTGTTATATACAGAATAAAAGTCGGTGCTGATAAGAAAAATTTCGGAGAAGTTGTTTTTTACAGTAAATCAATAAAGCAAATTCTCGGGCTTAAAGACCCCGACAATTATAAAAGTTGGTTTGCAAATATTCATAAAGATGATTACGACAGGGTAATTAAAGCGAATTATTATTCCGGAAAAACAGGAAAAATATTTAATGAGGTATTCAGATACTATAATCCGGAGAAGCATAAATGGATTTGGCTGCACGTAATTTCAAATCAGGTAACTGACGAAAATACAAATGAGAAATTTTTCAACGGTATTATGATTGAAATTACCGAACAAAAAAAATTAGAAGAAGCCCTTGCTCAAAGCGAAATTAAATACAGAAACTTGATGGAAAACCTGTCGGAAGGCGTATGCATCAACGATTCGCAGGAAAACTTTACACTGGCAAACAAAACCGCAAACAAAATCTTCGGTGTTGAAAATAACGGCTTAACAGGAAGAAATCTGAAAGAATTTACAGATGAAAAATATTATGCTTTCATCTCAAAAAAATCAGAAGAAAGATCCGAAGGAAAAACGGGAGATTATGAATTGCCGATTATACGAGAGAATGATAAAAAACAAAGACTTATTCATGTTAAGGCGATACCTCGAATAACAGACGGAATTCATACTGAAACCGTAGCAATTATAAGAGATGTTACAGAAGAAAAAGAAGCAGAAAAAAGACTTAAAGAAAGTGAAGAAAATTACAGAAGTCTTTTTGAAAATAATCCGGTAATATTGTGGGAAGAAGACTATTCGGACATTAAGAAACTGTTAGATAATAAAAAGGCGGAAATTAAGGGAGATATAAAAACATATATAGAGAATAATCCCGACTTTGTAAAATTGTGCAATGAAAAATATAAATTGCTGAAGATAAACTCAGAGACTTTAAATACTCTTAAAGCCCCGTCAAAAGAATTTATCTGCGAAAACACACATAAATTTTTCACGGATGATTCTTTTTCAATGTTTAAAGAAATATTATATACATTTTCAAAAAATGAGAAATCATTTCAGAAAGAAGTTAAACTTAAAGATTATTACGGAAAGCCTGTGTATGTATTTCTGAAGTTATTCGTATTAAATGATGATTATAAGAGAGTTATTGTTTCGATGATTGATTTGTCCGGTATTAAAAAAATTGAGAAAGAATTAATAGACGCACGCTATAAAGCGGAGGAGGCTAACCGCTTAAAAAGTGAATTTTTGGCAAATATGTCTCATGAAATAAGAACTCCTATGAATGCAATTATAGGATTCTCAGATATTCTGTCAAAAAGAGTTACCGATGAAAAAAATAAAATGTTTCTTGATAATATAAGAATAAGCAGTAATAACCTGCTTGAACTTATTAACGATATTTTAGACCTTTCTAAAATTGAAGCCGGAGAAATGACAATAAAAAATAAGCCGGACAACATTAAATCAATAATTAAAGAAGTAACGAATTTATTCTTACCAAAAACAATTGAAAAAGGGATAGAACTAAAAGCTGAATTTACTCCGGATATACCGGAAACAATTTTGTTTGACGGGGTGAGACTCAGGCAGATACTCCTGAATCTTATAGGAAATGCCGTTAAGTTTACCGAAAAAGGGTTTGTTTCAGTTTATACTGCAACTAAAAACAAAACACTCACAAAAACCGATTTGATAATAAAAGTAAAAGATACGGGAATAGGAGTTTCCGAAGATCAAATTGACACGATATTTGAGTCATTCAGACAATCAGAAACGCTTGATATTAAGACTTTCGGCGGAACAGGCTTAGGATTATCAATATCAAAAAAACTGACGGAATTAATGAACGGGAGGATATCCGTTAAAAGCGAAGTCGGTAAAGGCACAGAGTTCACAATTGAACTTAAGAATATTGAAATACCGGGTCTCGAAAAAGAAGAAACAGAAAATAACATAAAGAATGATGACACAAGGCTTCCGAGAATTACAATACTTTATGCCGATGATATGCTTATAAACCGGGAACTGATTAAAGCAATG
>JALSMF010000147.1 GCA_026987795.1 Bacteroidales bacterium | reverse complement strand
TAATTCCGACCCGCATCTTTTACATTTATACGTTCCTTCTTCAAAAAAATCGTTATATTTTCCCGTATGCGGTTTTTCAGTTCCTTTATATATTATGATTCTTTCTTCTTCAGGGGTTAGTTTACTATATTTCATATTTTTATTTTCTCTGCCGTTCTTTATTTTTTCTGATTCATGTTCGTTACGATTTTGACAACCTGCAGCGGTTACCGTAAACAACAAAAGTATAAAATTTATAAACTTTGCCATAATATTTTTATTTTACTCCTTAACGAACAAAAAAAGACACTATTGTCTTTTTATATCCGTTTCCGGATATGTTTTTATCGGATATTAAACAAATACGGAAAATTAAAATATCTTTACGTTTTTTTCAACAAAATTTACAGCCGAAAATATGCTTCCCGAACTCGTTCTTGTTTTTGTAATTACAACAATTGTATTAGTCATTATTTATTTAAAAAAGAAAAATGCATGGAAAATACCGAATTCTGATTTTCCTGATTATTACAGAGTTATTCTTTCCGAAAATGTTATTTTTTATAACAACCTCAGCGAAGAAGAAAAAAAACGATTTGAATATAAAATTCAGGAGTTCTTATTAAACTGCAGAATAACCGGTATTAAAACACAAGTTGAAGAAACAGATAAAATACTTATCGCCTCAAGTGCCGTTATCCCCGTTTTTGAATTTCCCGAGTGGAAATACCTTAATTTAGATGAGGTTCTTTTATATCCCGGTTCTTTTAACACAAATTTTGAAATAAACTCTTCGGGTTACATTTTGGGAATGGTAGGGTCAGGTTATATGGAAGGCAAAATGATTTTATCAAAACAAAGTTTACGAAACGGTTTTAAAAATGAAACAGACAAAAAAAATACGGCAATTCACGAATTTATTCACCTTATTGATAAATTTGACGGTGCCGCAGACGGTGTACCGGAAATATTGCTTGCAAAACAATATACAATTCCATGGATTGATTTAATCAAAAAAGAAATTGACAAAATATATGACGGAAAATCAGATATAAACCCCTACGGAGCAACAAATAAAACTGAATTCTTTGCCGTTATAAGCGAATATTTTTTTGAACGCCCGCAACTTTTAAAAACTAAACATCCCGAACTTTATGAAATGCTTGAAATAATTTTCAAAACAGACGGTATAAGTCGCTTCAAGATAAAAAAAAGAAAAGTAACCGGCAGAAACTCACCTTGTCCCTGCAACAGCGGAAAAAAATTTAAAAATTGTTGCGAAAAAAATAAACACAGCTGTTAAAATCATTTTACATCCGAAATATCTGAAATAAATATTTATTATATATTTTTGCATAATAATTTCAATAAATAACAGATGATACAATTTATACTAAACGATAAACTGATAAGCACAGAAAAACCGGCAAGCTCAATTTTGTTAGATTTTATAAGAAATGATCAAAACCTGAAAGGAACTAAATCAGGATGCAGAGAAGGCGATTGCGGAGCCTGTACGGTACTTGCAGGAACTTTAAAAAACGGAAAGCTTGAATACAAAAGTATTGTATCTTGTCTTACCCCCCTCGGAAACATAGCAGGAAAACACGTTGTAACAATTGAAGGTTTAAATATAAAAAAAGGACTTACCCCCATACAACACTCATTAGATGAACATTCAGGAACTCAATGCGGATTTTGCACCCCCGGATTTGTCGTTTCTCTTACCGGTCATACTCTCTCTGAGGATTTTACAAACTATAACTCTGCAATTAACTCAATTGCCGGAAATATTTGTCGTTGTACCGGATATAAATCAATAGAACGAGCCGTTGAAGGTATAACCGAAGAATTGAAAAAAAGAAAAGATAACTCCCTTTCCGAACTTATTAAAAATAAATATCTGCCCGAATATTTTTCCGGTATAGCAAACCGTCTTGCCGAAATTGAAAATTTGAATACCGGTGAAGGTGAAAAAATTATCGGAGGAGGAACAGATTTATATGTTCAAAAAGCCGATGAAACATCTGATTCTAAATGCACTTTTATATCAAATAATGACAGCTTAAAAAACATTAAAGAAGAAAACGGAGAAATAAGAATCGGAGCAGCCGTTACGGCTAACGAAATAATGCATTCCGATATTTTTAATAAATACTTTCCCGAAATTAAACATTGGTTTAAGTTAATATCTTCAGAACAAATAAGAAACGCGGGAACTGTAGCCGGAAACATTGTAAATGCCTCACCGATAGGAGACTTGAGCATTTTCTTTTTGGCATTAGATTCTAAATTACACATAAAAAATAAAAATAATACAAAAAGAGAAGTTGCCCTTAAAAATTTTTTTAAAGCCTATAAAATCTTAGATTTAAACGATGACGAATTTATAGAGTCCTTAAGCTTTAAAATTCCGGACAAAAATTTCAAATTCAATTTTGAAAAAGTTTCAAAAAGAACCCATTTAGATATAGCAAGTGTAAATACTGCAACTTATTATGTCATTAAAAATAATATTATTACGGATATTCATATTTCCGGCGGCGGTGTAGCTCCTGTCCCGAAATATTTTACCGAAACTCGAGATTTTTTAAAAGGAAAAGAACCAAGCAATCAAAATCTTGAAAAAGCAAGTGAAGTTTTATTGTCCGAAGTCAGTCCTATAAGTGATATACGAGGCAGCAAAGAATATAAGAGCCTGTTACTTAAACAACTGTTTCTCTCACATTTTGACATACAGTAAAAATGACTTTACCGTCACATTTATTTAGTTTTATAGAAATATGCTAAAAAACATACATTTAAAGCATATATTTACGATGATATTTTTACATTTGTCAGCTACTAAAAAAATAATTAATTTATAAATTATCATGGATAAAAAGATAATAGAAGTTGACCAAGTTGTAATAAAGTTTGCCGGAGACTCAGGCGACGGAATGCAACTTACCGGAACTCAATTTTCAAACACGTCAGCTTTAATAGGCGATGACGTTTCTACTTTCCCGGATTATCCGGCAGAAATCAGAGCACCGCAAGGAACAGTAGGCGGAGTGTCCGGATTTCAATTACATTTCGGCAAAATAGTTGATACTCCCGGAGATTTTGCAGACGTATTAGTAGCAATGAACCCTGCTGCACTTAAAGCAAATATTAAATGGGTAAAAGACGGTGCCACAATTATCATAGATACCGACTCTTTTACCGAAAAAAAT
>JALSMF010000146.1 GCA_026987795.1 Bacteroidales bacterium | reverse complement strand
AAAAACTTCAGTTGCAAAATACAAGAAGATAATTGTCCGGAAATTATAAAGCTGAGTCCCCGATACATTTCAGTAGAAGAAGTAATAATAAGAAGCAAAAACCCGCGAAAAATAATCAGCAACCTAAGCTTAAACATTAAAAATAATTATTTACAAAAGCCTTTCATAATAACATCTTTTTACAGAGAAGGTGTTATCGAAAAAAAACAAATAAAAAATTACTCCGAAGCTGTTTCGTATATTTACAAAACACCTTATAAGCCTACAATTTCAAGTGATAAAATCAAGGTTTTAAAATCCAGAAAAATTACGAATACAAAGGCAAATGACAGCCTGAAAGTAAAACTTCAGAACGGTTTGTATGCAAGTATGCAGCTTGATATTGTAAAAAATATGTTTGACTTTATTACATTAACCGAAATGCCGTATTTTGATTATCAGCTTGTTGATATTACGGAGCAAAACGGCAACTTGTTATATATAGTTGATTTTAAGCCGTATAGCGTCAAGAGAATGCCTTCTTATGAAGGGAAACTATACATTGACAATAAAAACTACGCACTTATAAAAGCAGAATTCTCAATAAATCTTAAAAGAAAAAACCCGGGAGTAAATTTTACGGTTAAAAAAAGTAAAAAATATTCTGTTATACCTGTTTCTGCCCGGTATTCCGTGAGTTACAGGCAGTTTAGCGGGAAATACGCAATAAACCATGTCAGAGCAGATATTGTGTTTAAAATCAGAAAAAAAGGAACTGCGTTTAAAACCAAATACAGAACCTTTTTTGAAACTTCGGCTATTGATTATAACTTTACCGATGTCAAAAAATTTGAGAGGCAAGAAATCCTGAAAAAAAATACAGTTTTTATAGATAACAATTACATATATGATGCTTCTTTTTGGGGAAACACAAATTTTATTTCACCCGAAAAGCCTGTAAGAAATGCTCTAAACGACATAAAAGCTAAAATTATACTGAAAAAATAAAATCCTATAACAAGTTTTTTACTCCATTCCGGAGGCTTTCAGTTTTTCCGTATTTTCGGCTATCTGCAGTTTCTCAATAATTTCGCTTATATCTCCGTTCATTATGTTCTGCAAATTATAAAGCGTAAGTTTTATCCTGTGGTCGGTAACTCTTCCCTGCGGATAATTATACGTTCTGATTTTTGCCGAACGGTCACCTCCGGAAACCATAGTTTTTCGTTTCGAAGATATCTCATCAAGATATTTTTGATATTCTAAATTATAAAGGCGGGTTTTCAGCTCCTTCATTGCCTTTTTCAGGTTTTTTATTTGTGATTTTTCATCTTGGCATGTAACAACGATTCCTGTAGGAATATGTGTCAGACGAATTGCCGAATATGTGGTATTGACAGATTGCCCTCCGGGTCCCGAAGAACAGTAAGTGTCTTTTCTTATGTCTGATTCGTTAATTTCAATATCAATATCTTCCGCCTCCGGCAAAACAGCTACGGATGCTGCCGAAGTATGCACTCTGCCTTGTGTTTCCGTTTCCGGAACACGCTGAACCCGGTGAACTCCGGATTCGTATTTTAAAATACCGTAAACACCGTCTCCCGAAACTTGAAAAACAACCTCTTTATATCCGCCCTGTGTTCCTTCATTTATGTTATTAACTTCAACTTTCCAGCCTTTCATTTCACAGAATTTAAGATACATTCTGAATAAATCTCCTGCAAAAATACTGGCTTCATCTCCGCCGGTTCCGGCTCTTATTTCAACAATTGCATTTTTATCATCTTCGGGATCTTTCGGTAAAAGTAAGATTTTAATATCTTCTTCAAGCTCTCTTTTTCTTGCAGACAGGCTTTCTATCTCATCTTTTGCCATTTGTCTCATTTCTTCGTCATCTTCTTCCGAAAGTAATGCTTTTGACGATTCAATGTTTTCCGTAATATTTTTATATTCCCTATATGCAGCTATAATAGGCTCAAGATTTTTATATTCTTTATTTAACCTGACATAATTTTCTTGGTCTGAAGCAACCGAAGGGTCTGACAATAACCGCTCTACTTCTTTATATCTGTCAAAAACCCCTTTTAATCTGTCTAAAATCATATTCTTACTCATAGTTCTGTATTTCTTTTCGTTTCGATGCAAAATTATAAAATATAAAAATAAATCTTCCATTATATTCGAATAATCACCGGATTTATTATTTTTGTCTGGTTTTCAATAATAAAAACTTAATATATAAAAAATCAAAACTATGAGATTCGGAAAAACAACAAATCCCGTATTATCGGAAAATCGGTTTAAAAACATACAGGCACAAGCCGGAGTATTTACGGAACAAATGACACTGAACGGAACCGTAAACAAAACACTTTTAATGTTTTTACTGCTTCTTATAACAGCCGGCTTATCTTGGAAAATGACTTTGGCAGGAACTGTCAATCCTATGATATTAATTTGGGGCGGAGCAATCGGAGGTTTAATTCTGGCTGTCATAACAGTAATGAAACCGGAAAAATCACCGATAACCGCACCTGTTTATGCATTGTTGGAAGGTTTCTTTGTCGGAGCAATATCGGCAATGTATTCCGGGTTTTATGACGGAATTGTTATGCAAGCCGTAGGCTTAACCTTGTCAATCCTTTTTGTTATGCTGATTTTATACAGAACAGGGGTAATTAAAGCAACTCCTAAATTTAAAAAAGGAATTATCATTGCAACGGGAGGTGTTGCATTATTTTACATTCTTAATTTAGTCGCTTCATTTTTCGGAGGAGGCGTAAGCCTTTTTAATCTCGGAATTGTCGGTATAGGAATATCTCTGGTTATTGTTGTTATTGCTGCTATGAACCTAATTCTGGACTTTGATATGATTGAGAAAAGTATAAACACCGGGCAGCCTAAATATGTTGAATGGTTTGCCGGCTTTGGCCTTATGGTTACCCTAATTTGGCTATACTTAGAAATTTTACGTTTATTGGCACTACTTTCAAGAAGATAAAACCGGCTATGATAAAAAAATATAAAATACTGTTTCTTATTCCTGCGTTTCTATTGACCTTTTTTTCTTGCAATACAACGAAATCCGTAAAGTCGGGCAGTTACGGCAGCGAAAGCAAAACAGAAATTCAACGAGATAAAATAGTTAACTATGCCAAAAAACAATTAGGCGTAAAATATACTTATGCGGGAAATACCCCTAAAACCGGATTTGATTGCTCCGG
>JALSMF010000145.1 GCA_026987795.1 Bacteroidales bacterium | reverse complement strand
TTTATCAATTTCGGGCAATTTAGTATTTTCGTTTTCGGGTTTGTCGATATAAAAAACTTTTGCCAAAGCATTTCCGAGCAAAACTTCTTCCGGAAAGAAAACTCTGCCCTTTGCCGTAAATTCGGAAATTTCTTCTTTTGCTTCATTTATCGAAGGTAAAACCGGATAAATCGGCTTTTTGCAAGTTTTCATTTTGTTATTAATTACATCATAGGCATCAAAAACACGGCTTAAGCCCGGTGTCCCGAAAATCACTGCCATTCCGTCAATTTCATCAAATTCGTTATCGCAATAATCGATAATTTCGGAAAGTTGTTCGGCTGTTCCGGTAGCCAAAAAATCAATGGGATTTGCAACGGATGAACCGGGAAAAAGTTTTTCAAGCAATTCGTTTGTTTTCGGATTTTCAATCTTCGGTATATTTAAACCGCCTTTTTCCAAAGCATCGGTGAGCATAACGGCAGGTCCGCCGGCATGTGTAATAATTGCTATATTTCTACCTTTCAGTTCAGGATACATAAAAACAGATGCTAGGGTAATAAGTTCCTGCCTTCCGTAACAGCGCACAATACCGGCTTTTTTAAAGAGCGCATCAACGGCAACATCCGAGCTTGCCAATGCACCGGTATGTGAAGATGCGGCACGGCTTCCGGCAGAGGAACTGCCTGCTTTTACGGCAGCTATTTTGCATCCTTTGCGAATAAGCGAACTTGCGTGTTTAAGAAGTTTTCGGGGTTTATTAATTTGTTCGAGATACAGAAGTTTTACTTTCGGACTTTTTCCTTCTTCATAACTTAAATCCATATATTCTAAGACTTCTTCCACGCCTGTTTGAGCCGAGTTTCCTACGGAAAAAACATTTGCAAAAGTTAAACCGTTGGGAATACCGAGTTCCATAATAAATACAGCGGTTGCTCCGCTTCCGGAAATAAAATCAACACCTTGCGGGTCTAATTTCGGAACCGGAGATGTGAAAACACCGTGATAATTCGGTGTAAGCACGCCGATACCGTTGGGACCTATTAATACGGCATTATGTTTATTAATTATCTCAACAATTTCGTGTTCAATTTTTGCTCCTTCCTCATCGGTTTCGCTAAAACCTGCCGAAAGAATGATGAATGCTTTTGTGTTTTTTGTTTCGGCAAGAATTTTCACGGCATCGATACAATATTTTGCGGCAATTGCCAGAATTGCAAGTTCTGTTTCAGGCAAGTCATTCAAATTTTTATAGGATTTAATTCCCTGAACTTCATTTTGTTTCGGATTTGAAACATATAGTCTTCCTTTGTAGTTACCTTTAATAATATTGTATAAAACTTTTCCGCCCGGTTTGTGAATATTATCACTTCCGCCTATTACGGCAATACTTCTCGGATTTAATAATTGTTGATTTATCATGTCAAGTTTATTTTACTTTTATAATTTTCAACAAAAGTAAAATAATTATGTAAAAGTTTATTACGGACTACTTATTAATTTCAAACTGTGGTTTCCCTAAATTAATAAGTTGTTTCTACATTATATTAATTTATTTCAGTCTATTTTTTCAGATACTAAAAGTCATATAACAGTTCATTTAAGTTTTTCTTTATTTTTCTTTATTTTTTTCAATTCTTCGGCTTTCTCTAATACCAGTTTTGATACAAAGGGACCGATAAATTCGTGAATAATGGTAGCACCCATAATTATTCCGACCAGTAAATTAGAAAAGTCTTTAAAATAGTGATTCTGAGTAATAATTAAAGATAAACCCAAGACAATTCCTCCCTGAGGAATTAGTCCCCCGAAAGCATATTTTTTAACGTTCGGAGACATTTTTAAAAGAGTTGTTCCTATTTTCATTCCTAAATATTTACCGAAAAATCTTGTTAGAATAAAGGCAAAAATCAATAAAATAATAACTCCTGTTATTGTATCAAAATTGAAATGCATTGCACTGAATACAAAGAATATAAGAAAAATTAAATCTTCTAATCCGTTTTCTGTGATATCAATTATTTTTTTTTCTGATTTATTAAAATTTCTGATTACAAAACCAAGTGCTAAGGTCGAAAACAGCTCATCAAATCCTAAATATTCTGACAGTCCGTAGGTCAAAGACAAGGAGGCAAGGAATAATATCAAAAGAGATTTTTTGTCTGAAACTGCAAGAAAAACTGTAAGCTTGTTAACAACAAAACCGAAAACCAAACCTGTAAATACGGCGCCTGTTATTTTATATAAGATAGCATAAGTTATATGTAATACAGAAAAACCTTGACTGCCTAATATTGTCTGTGATATTGATACCGAGAGACTAAATAATACTAAAGTTACAATATCATCAAAAGCTGCAGCCCCGAGAATGGTATTAGTAACCTGTCCTTTTGCTTTGTATTCGTGAATTACTGCGAGTGTTGCCGAGGGGTCGGTAGGTGCACCGAGAGATGCTAAAATTAAACTGAATGCAGCAGCTGCAGCTATTCCTTCGGTTGACAGGGGCAGAATATACATACTCAAAACAAAAAATACGATAAACAAGAGTATAAAAGCACTAAAAGCTTCAAAGAATGCCAGAGAGAAGAACTTCTTGCCTGTTTTTTTTAGTTCTGCAACAGAAAAATTACTTCCTATTTCAAAGGTAATAAAGGCTAAACAGAAGTTTGTTACTGTATCTGTTATTTTTAAAAAGTCGGTTGGAATAATACTGAATGATTGAGGGTTTAATAATATTCCGGCTGCTAAATATCCTACAATTTGCGGAAAACCTATTTTTTTTGCAAAGACAGATAAAAAATATCCGGATATGATTATTATTCCAAAATAAAGTATATACATTTTTTATTTTTTCATATTATTTTTTATTTCAACCGAAACCGTATCATATAAACCATAATCTCCTTCACTTACTAAATAAATCGTTATCATTAAATTGCAGTGATAATATTTTTGCTTTTTCATGTGTTTGATTTCCGTATTGTTCGGCAGTACAACTTTACAATTGTGCCCGATTTCTGCAAAGCCGTTGTATTCAACCGGGACGTTTGCTTGTATTTTCAGGTCATTTAATGCCAAAATATTACAAAGAGCGGTGCCTTTATCAACAAATATAATTACTGTTTGCAATATTTAAATTAAGCCTTCCGTTTACGAGAGCACAAACTTTTATAAGTCCGTACCGGTTTTCAACGCTGCATATTTTTTTATTCTGATTACAAAACGGCTGTAATCTTTGGACCG
>JALSMF010000144.1 GCA_026987795.1 Bacteroidales bacterium | reverse complement strand
AATATATTTACCCGGTATTTCTCTTGTTGATATTGATAACGACGGAGACCAAGATGCCTTTATCGGCACATCCGGCGGTACAATTCATTACTTTAAAAATAAAACAGTATCGGTCGGTGTGGATAAAGTAAGCGGAGAAAATGCACTTTCGGTTTTCCCGAACCCGGCTTCAAATGAGATAAGACTTGATTTATCGTCATTTAACAAATCGGAGGTTAAAGTTTCAATTTTCGATATTGCCGGAAAAACCGTTGCCGGTTACAATATGCAAAACACGGATAAAATAGATGTCAGTAATTTGAAAAGCGGAATTTATTTTATAAAAGCAAGTGATTTGCAGCATAGCGAAACGGCAAAATTAATTATTAAATAATCCGTTCGACTTATAATTAAAAAAACCCGCATATTTTTTGTGCGGGTTTCTTATTTTATATTCTTCAAAAAAAATTAGCCGAGATATTTTTTCAAAGGATTGCTTCTTGATGTTGTTCTCAATCGCTTAATGGCTTTTTCTCTTATCTGTCGAACACGTTCGCGAGTTAGTCCGAATTGTTGTCCTATTTCTTCCAAAGACATTTCTTCAACTCCGATACCGTATGAAAGTTGCAGTATTTTACTTTCCCTTTCATCTAAAGTCGCAAAAACACGCTCTATCTCTTTCCTTAACGATTCGTGGATTAAAGAATTGTCCGTAACCGGAGAGTCGTCGTCAGAAAGAACATCTAATAAGTTATTATCTTCACCTTCCTGGAACGGTGCATCAACCGATACGTGGCGACCGGATACTTTCATAGTAGAAAGAATCTTTGATTTAGGCACTTCCAATATCTCAGCCAACTCTTCAGGAGACGGCTTTCTTTGATGTTCTTGCTCAAACTCGGCAACGGCTTTTCTGTATTTACTTAAAGAACTAACTTGATTCAAAGGCAAACGGACAATACGTGATTGTTCGTTAATCGCCTGCATAATTGACTGACGAATCCACCAAACTGCATAAGAAATAAACTTAAAACCTCTTGTTTCGTCAAATTTTTCGGCGGCTTTAATTAAGCCTAGATTTCCTTCGTTGATAAGGTCGGGCAAACTTAATCCTTGGTTTTGATATTGTTTTGCCACGGAAACTACAAAGCGTAAATTTGCTCTGGTAAGTTTTTCAATAGCTGATTGATCACCTTTACGGATTCGTTGTGCCAATTCAACTTCTTCTTCGACACTTATCAGGTCATATCTTCCGATCTCCTGTAAATATTTGTCTAAAGAAGCACTCTCACGGTTGGTAATTGATTTGGTAATTTTTAACTGTCTCATATATCAGTTTTAGATATTTTAGGGATATTCTGAAATAAACAAAAATTGTTCCTTGTTAAGAAAAGGGCTGCAAATTTAACTCTTTTTATTTTATCTGAATCAAATTTTGAAAATTTAAATTACAATATTTACCATTCTGCCCGGAACAACAATTATTTTTTTAATTGTTTTACCTTCCGTCCGTTGTTTTGTCCTGTTATCGCTCAATATAATCTTTTCGATATCAGTTTTTTGCATATTTGCATCTATATCAACGGTAAATTTTGTTTTTCCGTTAAAAGCAACCGGATATTTTACGGTGTCTTCGGTTAAAAAATCAGCATTATATTTCGGAAATTCGGCATCAACAATTGATGTTTTGTATCCGATAAGCTGCCAAAGCTCTTCTGTAATATGCGGAGCAAAAGGTGAAAGAACAATCAGGAAGTTTTCCAGGACTTCTCTTTTTTTACATCTTAATTTTGCTAAATCATTGGTGCAAACCATATAAGCGGCAACAGTCGTATTAAACGAAAATCGCTCTATATCTTCGCTTACTTTTTTAATCAAAGTATGGATTACTTTTTGTTCTTCTTTTGTCGGCTTTTCATCGGAAAGGTTGATATTTCCTTCATTATCAAAAAACAAACGCCAGAATTTATTCAAAAACCTAAATACACCCTCAATTCCGTTTGTGTCCCACGGCTTAGATTGTTCCAAAGGACCGAGAAACATTTCGTACAATCGCAAAGTATCAGCTCCGTATTCTTCAATAATATCATCGGGGTTAACGACATTATATTTTGATTTTGACATTTTTTCAACGGCATATCCGCATAGGTATGTTCCGTTTTCTTCTAAAATAAATTCGGCATTTTCATATTCTGGTCGCCATTTTTTAAATTTTTCAATGTCTAAAATGTCATTATGAACAATATTTACGTCAACGTGAATTTCAATGACATCATATTTTTTTCTTAAATTGTAAGAAACAAATTTGTTTGTATTCTTAATTCTGTAAACAAAATTAGAACGCCCTTGTATCATTCCCTGATTTACAAGTTTTTTAAAGGGTTCGTCTTTAACAACAATACCTAAATCGTATAAAAATTTGTTCCAAAAGCGAGAATAAATTAAATGTCCTACAGCATGTTCGGTTCCGCCGATGTATAAATCCACATCTTGCCAATATTCATTAGCTTCCGGAGAAACCAAGACATTATTATTATGCGGGTCCATATAACGCAGATAATAAGCCGAAGAGCCTGCAAAACCGGGCATTGTGCTTAATTCGTATTTATATTTTCCGTCATACAACCAATTTTTTGCCCTGCCCAAAGGCGGTTCACCGGTTTCCGTAGGCTTATAATCGTCAATATCGGGCAGTGTAAGCGGCAATTCTTCTTCTTTCAGCGGCATTGCCCGTTCATTTTTGTAATATATCGGGAACGGCTCTCCCCAATATCTTTGACGGCTGAAAATAGCATCTCTTAAACGATAGTTCACTTTCCTTTTTCCGAGATTTCTTTTTTCAACTTCTTCAATCATTTTTTTAACGGCATCTTTAACATCAAGTCCGTTTAAAAAATCGGAATTTATCATTTTTCCGGTTTTTGCATCATACGATTCTTTTTCGATGTTTCCGCCTTCCACAACCGGAATAATTTCGATACCGAAATGTTTTGCAAAAGCATAATCTCTGCCGTCGTGTGCCGGAACAGCCATAATTGCACCCGTTCCGTATCCTCCGAGAACATAATCTGCAATCCAAATCGGAATATCTTTTCCGGTAAACGGATTTACGGCATAAGACCCCGTAAAAACTCCGGTTATATTCTGTGCATCTTTTTGCCGGTCTCTTTCTGTTCTGTTTTTCGCATAAGTAACATATTTATCAACTTCTTCCGATTTTTCTACGGTCGTAAGTTTATCGACCAACTCA
>JALSMF010000143.1 GCA_026987795.1 Bacteroidales bacterium | reverse complement strand
TTATAAAACCCAAAATACCTATTGCAGCAAGCTCTTTTCCCGTTATTTTTTTGTCTTCAAATCTTATCGAAACCTTATAAACCGATGATTTTTTACATACATAATCAAAATAAGTTTTTTTAGATTCGGCATAAACTGATCTATAAGGTTTCTTTTCTGTTACCGTGTCATCATATAACTTCATAACTATATGCCTGTCCGTTGAATAATTGCATAAGGCAAATCTGTACACAGTTCCTTTCATCAGATAAACTTCCCATTCTTGCCCGTTAGGCTCATCTGAAGTTTTTCTTTTGGGCTTACTGACAGTAAAATCATTTAAAAAAGTAATACTGTCTCCGAAAACACTCGCACAGTCAAAAATAGAATTACGACTGACTTCTTGTGCTTCAGATTTTGAAATAATAAGAGATAACAGTAATATTAATATTAACCGGGTCATTAAATTAATTAATAAATTATTTAAACAGAAAAGTAAAAATATTAAATTTTTTCAAATAAAAAATTTATTTGGTTATAAGATAAAAATTAAAGAGGACAATCCTATATGTTACATATGTAACATATAAAGAATTGTATCTTTTTCCCCTTAATCTTATATACAATAATATCTGATAACCAGATAAATAAGTAACTTATATAATGTTTTAGTATATCATTTCCGGAGATTTTATCGGATATACCGCATATTCAAAAATAATTAACTTTATAAATAATTAATAACCAGTATATTAAACAATCTATCCAAACATTAACTTTATGCTTGATTTTACTGCAAAACTGTAAGTTTCGGGCATCTGAATACCTAAAATTTATAGTAATGTGAGATTAAAATTTAAAAAACAAGATAAAAGACGGGAAATAAAGGGTTCCATTAGGTTACATTTGTAACTCGCAGGTATGTTACAGATGTAATACCGAATAGTTACATTTGTATACTGTAAAAAATTTATTATATTTGTATTCTTAACGAATTTATACATTTTAGGGTTAATCGGTTTTAATTCCCTTGTAATTTGCACGGTATCTGAGAGTTTTTAGTATGTATAAGAGGTTACACTTGTAACATTCATATAAAAATCAGGATAAATATGAAAGACAGGATAAAACAAATAATAGATTACGAAAATATTTCACACGGTAAGTTTGCTGATTTAGTAGGTATTGAGCGTTCAGGAGTATCACATCTTATAAGCGGAAGAAATAATCCGAGCCTTGACGTCATCCAAAAAATACTTGAAGCTTTTGATTACATAAACACAGATTGGCTCCTACTTGGCAAAGGAGATATGATTAAAGAGGAAAAAAAAGAGGCTCAAGGAAGCCTGTTTACACAAAATACTGAAAATAAGGATAATATAATAAAAAAGAAACCAACTCCCGAAAATAACTCAATTTCTTTAAAAAATTCGACCGAAGATACAGATGCGGAAAAAATAATTGATTCTCCGGAAGATAAATTTTCCGAGAAAAAAATAGTTAAAATCGTAATATTTTATTCCGACAAAACTTTTTCGGATTATGTTCCTGAATAGAATGTATTTCGGCACAATTTTTAACTTTGCAGTATGCTTACAAAAAAAGTTTCGGAATATATCAAAAAAGAGCATCTTTTTACAGAAGATGATGATATACTGCTTGCTCTCAGCGGCGGATGCGACTCTGCAGCATTATTTCATATCCTGAAAACTTTAAAGTATAAATTTTCTGTTGCACATTGCAACTTTAAGCTTCGCGGAAAAGATTCGGACAAAGATGAGGAATTTGTAAAAAAACTTGCCGAACAAAATAAAATCAAAATATACACCGCAAGTTTTGATACAGAAGAATTTGCCCGTAAAAATAAACTTTCCGTCGAAGATGCCGCGAGAAAACTTCGCTACAACTGGTTTGAAGAATTGAGAATAAATCAAAAATTTTCTTGCATTGCTACGGCTCATCACCTCAATGACAGAATTGAAACATTTTTTATAAATTTTACGAAAGGAACCGGGATAAAAGGTATGAGAAGTATTTTACCCAAAAACAACAACATTGTAAGACCTCTGTTATTTGTTTCTAAAAACGAAATTCAATCCTTTTGTGCCGAAAAAAAAATAAAATACAGAACAGACAAATCTAATTTTGATAATTACTTTCTGCGAAATAATTTAAGAAACAATATTTTACCTGCCTTCAAAAAAATAAACCCTAAATTTGAAGAAACAATGTCAAAAAATTTCAGTATCCTTACCGATATTGAAAAAATTTACCGAGCATATATAAATCTCAAAAAAAGCGAGATATTAAATATCAAAAACAAGCTTATTTTCATTGATACAGAGAAACTTTTACAGACAGATGCACCAAATACTGTTTTGTTCGAGATAATTCGTCCATACGGCTTTAATTCGTCACAAAGCAGTCATATAATATTAAATATTAACACTATACAAACAGGAAAACTATTTTATTCCAATACTCATCGCCTGCTTAAAGACAGAAAATATTTAATTATGGAAAAGACAGAAGAAGACGATTTTAAATCTTTTCAAATATCTGATTTACAACATAATAATGAATACAACCCAAAACTTTCCCTTAAAATAATTGAAAAAACTGAAAATATAAATTTGACAGCAAATAAAAACACTGTTTTTTTTGATACCGACAAGGTAAAATTTCCGCTTACGGTAAGAAAAACACGTAATGCTGATTTTTTTGTCCCTTTCGGTATGAAGGGAAAAAAACTTTTAAGTGATTTTTTTACCGATTTGAAAATAAATCTTTTCGAAAGAGAAAAAGTTCTTCTGCTGGTTACCTCAAAAAATGAAATAATTTGGGTTATAGGTTACAGAGCTGATAACAGATTCAGGGTAACCGACAAGACAAAAAAAATATTAAAAATTGAACGGCTCTGATTTAATAATATCTGAGATATCCTTATCTGCATCAACTGTATAGTTTGCCTCGCCGTAAAACTTTTCCCTGTAAATAAGGGTTTCTTTTATATACTCCGACAATTCTGCCTCATTTTTACCCTCAAGCAACGGTCTCATATCCGCAGACCTCAAAATTCTTTTAAGCAATACATCAGGGCTTGCTTTAAGATAAACCGTTTGCCCTATATTATTCATAATCTGTATATTATTAAAAAAACACGGTAATCCGCCTCCTGTAGCCACAACGATTTTATCTTTACTCTGTAAACTGTTTATAAGTTCATTTTCATATTTTCTGAAAATATGTTCCCCCTCTGTTCCGAAAATT